>NZ_KV788482.1:0-81127 GCF_001807295.1 Corynebacterium sp. HMSC06C06 | reverse complement strand
CCCCCGACGTGTCCACTTTCCGGGGGTCAGGCCCGTTCCTCTGGCGAGTCAATGGCAGCCATCTCGCTGAAGCGAAGGTGGCGATGTTCCGCATCATAGAACATCTGACTTGGATCGGGTTCCCCACCCAGCAGGTTCGCGGCCTTCTCAGCGGTGCGCTGACGGTCATCGAGTTGGCGTATAAACAGCAGGTAGGTGAACTGTTCAATGACGGTAATCGGATTCGAAACGCCACCCGGCCAAAAGGCATTCCAGATGGTGTCTACTTGAGATTTTACAGAGCCAGTAATCATGTTCACGAGTCTAAAAAGAGGACCATACATTCTTGGGTTCCCGCTCCGGCGAAGCCTCGAACGGACATGCTAGGTCCTGGTTGGTCCTGGCGGGCGCTGGAACGGGCGGGGCTAGTCTGGGCAGTGGGCTAAATGGCGCACCTCGTCGCCAGCCCAGCTTACAAAACTACGAAAACACCGTGGGCCCCGACCTTCTGGTCGGGGCCCACGGTGTCTCTCTATGCGCTTTGGCTATCGCAACGGTTTCTCAGGCCGTCGCGCCCTGCAAAGCTCAGGGTGTTCTCTCTATCTCTCATGCGCCTCTCTCAAACGCACTACATAAGTATGGGGCATGGAACTTGCTAGACAATAGAATAAACCTGTAAGTCGCCTGAGTGTTCCTGCGAGTTTCCTGGCATCTGGGACTCATAAGGGAAAATAAAGAAGGCTCCGACCAAGAGTCGGAGCCTTCGGCAGTCAGCGTCTCGCACAGTGGCGAGTGCTATTCACGCAAGAATTACTCTGCGTAGTTCTTCTGAACAGAAGCGTCAACCGGGATACCAGGACCAGAGGTGGTGGAGATGGTTACCTTCTTGACGTAAACACCCTTGGAGGAGGACGGCTTCAGACGCAGGATCTCGTCGTACAGAGCGCCGTAGTTCTCAGCGATCTTCTCTGCGTCGAAGGAAGCCTTACCCAGAATTGCGTGCAGGTTGGAAGCCTTGTCAACGCGGAAGGAGATCTTGCCGCCCTTGACGTCGGAAATAGCCTTTGCAACGTCAGCGGTGACGGTGCCGGTCTTCGGGTTCGGCATCAGACCACGCGGGCCGAGGACGCGAGCAACGCGGCCAACCTTAGCCATCTGGTCCGGGGTAGCGATAGCAACGTCAAAGTCGATATTGCCCTCGTTGATAGCAGCGATCAGCTCGTCAGTGCCGACGATGTCAGCGCCTGCAGCCTTAGCGGCCTCAGCCTTCTCGCCCTCAGCGAAAACTGCGACGCGAACGTCCTTACCGGTGCCGTTAGGCAGGGAAACGGTGCCGCGAACCAGCTGGTCAGCCTTACGTGGGTCAACGCCCAGGCGGAAGACGACGTCGACGGTAGCGTCGAAGTTCTTGGAGGAGGTCTCCTTGGCCAGCTTGGAGGCCTCGAGCGGAGTGTACAGACGGGACTTGTCGACGAGCTCTGCTGCTGCCTTGTAAGCCTTAGACTTGGTGCTCATTTAAGCAATTCCTTTTCTTGGATTGATGTGGTGTTGGCGGGCCGTAGCTGGCCCTACCACGAGCGACCACACGAGATGGCCGCTCACTTTTTGATGAAGTTGTTTACTTGGCCGGGATGCCATCAACGGTGATGCCCATGGAACGAGCAGTACCGGCGATGATGCGTGCACCGTTGTCGATGTCGCGTGCGTTCAGATCCTCGAACTTGGTCTGTGCAATCTCCTTGCACTGTTCCCAGGTCACAGAGCCGACCTTGTCGGTGTGAGGAACGCCGGAGCCCTTCTTGATGCCAGCAGCCTTAAGCAGCAGCTTTGCAGCAGGCGGGGTCTTCAGCTTGAAATCGAAGGAGCGATCCTCGTAAACGGTGATCTCAACAGGCACAACGTTGCCGCGCTGGGACTCAGTCGCAGCGTTGTAAGCCTTGCAGAACTCCATGATGTTGACGCCGTGGGCACCCAGTGCCGGACCAACCGGCGGAGCCGGGTTAGCAGCACCAGCCTCGATCTGCAGCTTGATGAAGCCAGAAACCTTCTTCTTCGGAGCCATCGAATTACCTCTTTCCTGTGTTACCGGTGCGCTGCCACGATGAATAACAGCGCCCGTCCGGATGCTCACCTCAAGTGGGCCACCGGGGAGAAACGTTTAATTGTCCGTGCACGCAAAAGGCGCACGGCGTTTCATCTTAGAACACCGTGCGCCCTGCTACCAAATCGCGTAGCATGCCATTTTCCCAGGCTACGCGGCACCTGGTTTTAGGAGATGCGCTCGATCTCGGTCGGGGAAAGCTCTACCGGAGTCTCACGGCCGAAGATGGAAACCAGGCCCTGCATCTTGCCAGTCTCTGGGTCGATCTCGGAGATGGTTGCGGAAACGGATGCGAGCGGGCCAGACAGGATGGTGACTGCCTCGCCGACCTCGAAGTCGTGCGCGTAAGCCTTCGCAGCCGCCTTCTCCGGCATTGCGACGACCTGCTCGCCGTCTTGGTCGCCCGCGGAAGACTTTGCCTCCGGTGCAGCCTCGTTAGGCATGAGGAACTTGGCGACGTCGCGGATCTTGACCGGGGTGGCATTGCCCTCGTTGCCCACGAAGGAGGTAACGCCGGGGGTTTCGCGGACGACGGACCAGGCGGCGTCGTTCAGCTCCATGCGGACCAGGACGTAGCCCGGCAGCAGCTTGCGCTTGACGATCTTCTTCTTGCCGTCCTTGTTTTCCAGGATCTGCTCGACCGGAACAACAACCTCGAAGATGGAGTCCTCAACCTCGAGCGTCTGCGCACGCATGTCGAGGTTGGTCTTCACCTTGTTCTCGTAGCCGGAGTAGCACTGGATGATGTACCACTGGCCCGGCTGCTTCTTCAGCTCGCGGGTGAACTGGCGTAGGCGACGGCGGTAGTCATCGTCCTCGGCAGGAGCGGCCTCGGTGGCCTCAGCAGATGCAGCTTCCTCCGCCGGAGCGGACTGATCCTCAGCCTCTGTGTATGCCTCTTCGGTAGCGGTCTCAGACTCAGCCACTGCTTCTGCTGCCTGCTCCTGGACGCTGCCGATAAGAGCAGCTTCGAGGGAGGTCTCTGGGGTTTCGACGTTGTTCTCGTCGCTCATGGTCTCTACTCCATCTTGTCGCGCGCGAGCTTGAAGCAAGCAAGCGCTCTCAATTTTCTGCGCCCCAGCCTACCTGTGGAATGCCGGCGTGACCGCCAGCACCCCGCAAGCACACGAGGGCAAAAAGTATCCCGCCGTTTCCCTCGCCCTTGCGAGTGAAATCAGCGGGATAAAAGCTTCTGCTAAGCAGGTTACTAAGGAGTGAGGATCTTCTCAACTCCGAGTCCTGCCAGCGTGTCGACGCCCCACACAAGGGCAGTCAGAACGATGAGGAAGGCGAAGGTAATGAGGGTGTACTGCACCATTTCCTTTGTGGTTGGCCAGACAACCTTCTTCATTTCGGATGCGACTTCACCCGGGAAAGCGGCCAAGCCGCCGCCAACGGTGGCGTCATCTTTTTTGCCCTCTACGCGTACAACTCGCTTATCGGCATACGACTGGGAAGAGGTGGTAGCTACACCGGAGAGCTGACGCTTACCGGTGGGGCGTGCAGCGCCAGACTTAATCGGCTGCTGTTCATCGCTCACAGCTGGTTCCTCCTTGGAAAAGTTTTGGCAGGGGCGACAGGACTCGAACCTGCAACCTACGGTTTTGGAGACCGTTGCGCTACCAATTGCGCCACGCCCCTATGCATTTGTCTACCAAAGACAGCATGCACAACCCTACCAGAACGGCGATTTACTTAAGAAACCGCCAGCCCTTGGGCCGGAGTCGGTAGTAAAAAAGCACCCGCGCAATCACGGGCGCCTTTCTTTCCCGGTAGCGATGGCGAGAATTGAACTCGCGACACAGCGATTATGAGTCGCTTGCTCTACCACTGAGCTACACCGCCATAATCATGTGCACCAAGGTGCAGAAATGATTGGAGCCCCCTGACAGAATCGAACTGTCGACCTTTTCCTTACCATGGAAACGCTCTGCCGACTGAGCTAAGGGGGCACAGCCTCTTTGAGTAACGAAGTTTTCTTCGCTGCGCTCTCGTTGAAGCCTTGAAAAGATTAACCCGATTTACTCTAGTTACACAAATCGCCAGCTTAATCCACAAAAAATGGGGCTTTTTAAAGCTTTAGATTGCACACTTTTCGCGCTTTCCATAGACCTTGAACGAGCACTACGCTTGACGACGCCGCGACGGAAGAAGGCGCGGTCCCTGGATTCTGCTCCCTGGAATCTGCCCAGCGCTAGCAAAACCACGAAACCCCGTGGTCGAAACCACGGGGTTTATCTGTGCCAGGTAGAAGATTCGAACTTCTGAAGGCAATGCCGGCGGATTTACAGTCCGCTCCCTTTGGCCGCTCGGGCAACCTGGCGTGCACTTGAGGTGCGATTAGGTACTTTACTACGAAGCCCCCGTTGTCGTGCAAATCGGCAGGACACGGGGGCTTTCATAGCGTTAATACGAAGGCAGCTAGCCGACGCGGCGCACGGTGTAGTCAGCCAGCTGACGCAAAGCTTCGCTAGCTGCGCATTCCGGCAAGACGGAGAGCTGTTCCTCGACCACTCGCAGGTAACCGTGGACGTCGTTCATAGCCTTCTCACGGCCACCAGACTGACGCAGCAGTTCAATGGCACGTGTGACGGAAGCGTCGTCGCCAAGCGGGCCCGTAAGCAGGCCGCGCAGCTCGTCACCCACGGCGCCCTCTTCCTCCAGCGCGTAGAGGACTGGGAGGGTAAAGACGCCCTCGCGCAGGTCAGTCCCTGGAGTCTTTCCCGATTCCTTGGAATCAGAGAAGATGTCGATGATATCGTCGACAATCTGGAAGATCATGCCGATGGCGCCGCCAATCTGGCGCAAAGCCGCAGCCTGCTCCGGCGTAGCACCTGCATGATAGGCACCCAGATAACCCGCGGAAGCAATGAGAACCGCAGTCTTCTCACAGATAACCGCCATGTAGTGATCCACGGCGTTGGCCTCACCCGCACCGATGGTCTCACGCATCTGACCGGTCACGAGTTCCTCGAAGGTTTCAGAGAAATGCTCGACGGTATGTGTGTCCAGCTGGGACATCAAGCGTGAAGCGTGGGCGAGCAGGACGTCACCAGCCAGGATGGCCACCGAGTTAGTCCAGCGGAAGTTTGCGGATTCCACGCCGCGGCGACGCTCGGCTTCATCCATGACGTCGTCGTGATAGAGGGTTGCAACGTGCACCATCTCCACCACCGTGGCGGCCTTAACCACCTCGGGGGAGCCCGGACGCGCGCCAAATTCCGAGGCGAGCAGCGCCATCATGGGGCGGAAGCGCTTTCCGCCGGCGCTCGAAAGGTGGCTGACCTTCTCTTTGACGAAGTCCTGCCCACGATCGATCTCGTGGTGCAGCAGTTCCTCGACGGCAGCTATTCCAGCACTAATGCGCTCGCTTAGCTGCGGGTCACCCAAGTCCACATGCGTGGCATGAGTTTGGCCGTGAGACATTAACAGCGTTCCTTTAACTCAAAAATGCGAGTGATAATCGATTACTTACCGTAGTCCATACCACGGCCCTAAACACACTTAAGGTGGATAACCCGTGCAATGATAGTGCGTATGTCGGAGCATATCGATAACGCAAAACTCGTAGACGTGGCCATCATCGGCGCAGGGCCAGCAGGTTCCGCGGCCGCGATCCACGCGACCAACGCAGGCTACGACGCCTTGCTTATCGACGCTTCCCCCTTCCCCCGCGACAAAACCTGCGGCGACGGCCTGACCCCGCGCGCTATGTATCAGCTGGATCTATTGGGCTTGGACGTCAATTCGTCTTATCGCAATAAGGGTTTGAAGCTCCATGGCTATGGCGGGTCCGTCACTGCCCCGTGGCCGTCCAGCTACCCCACGACTGTGGGAACGGCACTGCCGCGCCACGAGTTCGACAACCTGCTTTTCGAAGCCGCTCGCACGGCTGGGGCCACGGTATGGACGGGCACCCCCGCGACTGCCCCTGAGCTCGCAGGAAATCGCGTGACGAGTTTCCGCGTGGGCGAGCAGACCGTGCGCGCAAAGTGGGTCATCGTGGCAGACGGCGTGCGTTCGACGTTTGGCAAGTTGTTGGGCCGCAAGTGGCATCAGGATGAGGTCTACGGAATCGCGGCGCGCAGCTATGCCACGTCCACCTCTGCGGGCGAGCCGTGGATGCACTCCCACGTAGAGCTCAAGGATCAGGACGGAAGTGTGCAGCCAGGCTATGGCTGGATATTCCCGCTTGGCGAGGAATTGGGTCAGGTCAACATTGGTTTGGGAGCTTTGTCTACCGCGCAGCGCCCGGCCCGCATCAATACGAAGAAGCTTCTTACCCACTACGCCGAGAGCCAGCGCGCCGACTGGGGCTTGGGCGACATCGAGAAGGTGGCCTCTGCCCTGCTTCCGATGGGTGGCGCGGTGTCCAACGTGGCCGGCGCCAACTGGATGCTCATTGGCGACGCCGCCGCCTGCGTCAATCCCCTCAACGGCGAGGGCATCGATTATGGCTTGGAGACAGCCCAGCTAGCCGTCTCCCTGCTGGGCACCAAGGACTTCACGCTGGCGTGGCCGGATCTTTTGCGAGCCCACTACGGCGAGGCCTTCGTCCTAGCGCGCACCGCGGCGCGGCTTTTGACCTATCCACAGTTCCTGCCCTTCGCGGGGCCGGTGGCGCTGCGCGGTCCGGTGGGCCGAATGCTCATGCCTGCCGCGGCGCGACTCATGGGCAACCTAGTCACGGACGAGGACCGCGACGTCATCGCTCGCGCGTGGAAACTCGCCGGGCGTGGGGTTTCGGCAGCGCGCCGCGATACGCCGCTGTGGAACTCGCTCTAGGCCCGCGCTCCTTTCCAAATGGTCCCTTTGATCGGGTCCGTTTAGGGGGTAAAGAAACCATTTGGCGGCATTTTTAGCGCCTAAAACCGCCAAAGGGACCACCCCAAAGGGACCTTTTGCGGGGGAGCCTGGCGAAAGCTCAGCAGAGGGCTCAGTGAGTGCTCGGCAGAGAGCTCGGCGGGGCCGGAGCCAGCGTTGCTGGGGCCTAGTGCAGCGGCTTCGTGGCCGAGTGCAGGGCCACGATTCCGAGGGTCATATTCTTCCAGCCGGCGCCTTCCCACCCATTGCGGTTGATGGCGGCGGCCAACTCTTCCTGGTCCGGCCAGGCGCGGATCGACTCAGCGAGGTAGACGTACGCCTCTGGGTTGGAGGAAACCAGCTTGGCAATCGGCGGCAGCAAGCGGGTCAGGTATTCCTTGTAGACGGTGCCAAAGACCGGGATGATCGGCTTGGAGAATTCCGCCACTGCCAGGCGGCCGCCCGGCTTGGTCACGCGGGCCATCTCACGCAGGCCGAGCTCAAAGTCGTGAATATTGCGCAGACCATAGGAGATGGTCACCGCGTCAAAGGTATTGTCCGCGAAAGGCAGTTTCATGCCGTCGCCCGCCACCTTGGGCACGTCACGCGCAGCGCCAGCCGCCAGCATTCCACGAGAGAAGTCGCAGGCCACACACCATGCGCCGGACTTGGACAGCTCTTCGGTGGACACCGCAGTGCCTGCCGCTAGATCGAGGACCTTCTCCCCTGGCTTAAGGTCCAAGCGCTCACGAGTGCGTTTGCGCCAAATCTTATCCTGGCCGAAGGACAACACCGTGTTGGTGATGTCGTACTTGGCACCGACGGCGTCGAACATCTGCGCAACGTCGAAGGGCTTCTTATCGAGATCTGCCTTTGACATAAATAGCTAGTTTAGGCCACTCGCGCACCGAGGGCACGCGCCGCCCACCGCGGCAGCTCGGGGCGCTGGCCCAGGATGGTCAGCGGCACGCGGCGGGTGTCTTCCAAGACTTCCTCGTAGTAGCCAACAAGCTGCTCACACAGTGCCTTCCACGTTTTATTTGAGATGGACTGCCGGGCGTTTTCGCGCAGCTCCGCGTGAATTTCTGGATTCAGCAGCGCATCGACGGCGTTGGGCAGATCCTCGACAAAGGTCGCGACGTCGAGAAGCAGCCCGTTGTAGCCCTCTTCAATGAGATCGACTGGGCCGCCCGCGCGCGGGCCGATGGTCGGAACGCCGGAAGCCTGTGCCTCCTGAATGGCCTGGCAGAAGGTCTCGAACTCACCCGCGTGTACAAAGACGTCGAGGGAAGCATAGGCCGCGGCGAGTTCCTCGCCACCCAGCGCACCGGTAAAAACTGCGCTGGGCAGCTGCGCCTCGAGTAGCGGGCGCTCGGGACCATCGCCGACGATGACCAGCTGGATATCTTTTCTGTCATTGAGCGAAGCCAAGCGGTGCACGCCCTTCTCCGCAGCCAGACGGCCAACGAAGCCCACGACCAACTTGTCCCCCACTCCCCACTTCTGGCGCAGCGCTGCGGAGCGCTTCGACGGGTGGAAGCGCTCGGAGTCCACGCCGCGCCCCCAGTGGCGCACGTTCTTAATGTGGTGATCTTCCAAGTCCTTGATGGTCAGGGAAGACGGAGCCAAGGTCATCTGGCACGCGTTATGAATGGTGCGCAGCCACTCCCATGTGGCATAGGCCAGCGCGGAGGCGTGGTACTTGGTGGCGAAACCGGCAACGTCGGTTTGGTAGAGGGCCACAGAAGGAATGCGCAGCTGCCGCGCCGAGAAAGCTCCTGCCGCACCCAGCACGAAGGGGCTGGCCAGGTGGATGATGTCCGGCTTGAACTCGCGCAGGGCCTCATCCACCGCCGTGGTGGGCACGCCGACCGGAAGCGAGTCGATGAGAGGAATGCGCACGGTTGGCACGCGGACAATGGGGAACCCAAGGTAGTCTGCGATTTCTTCCTGGCCTTCACGGGCACCTGGAGCAATGACCAGAGCCTCATGGCCGGTGTCCGCTAAGTGCTCCAACACTCGCAAGACAGAATTTGTCACTCCATTGACGTTTGGAAGAAAAGACTCAGCCACGATCGCAACACGCATGCGTTCCATCATCCCCTATTCCACTGTAGATTCTGGTGAAGCGTGCGGAAAATCTTGGTTAACATTCTCGTTTATTTGCATCCGGCGCTCAGCTGCACGGGTGCTCACACCCACCGTCCACCATGCACCGGCGGCGATGAGGCTAGCCACAAACATCGAGGACAGCGCAGGAATTAGTGAAAGCGTCCACTCGCGCCCCTCCACCTTCACTAGGTCGGGGTTCGCGCGGGAGTACAGCACCCACACCTGCTGGCCCTCGCCCAGTCCGGTGGGATACAGCAGCCCCGATTGAGGCGAATGATAGATGCCCTTGTTGTCTTGGAAGTCCACGGAGGTACGCGTGATTCCGACGTCAGTAACCGTGGCCAGCGCGCGCCCTGGGTTTGATTCAATGGAGCGGTCATTGAGAAACGCGCCCACAATCATTCCCAGCATGCCCACCAGCGAGGCCACATACAAAGCGATGATGAGCTGGTGCAGCCGGCGGCGATAGACGGCTGGCGTATATCGCGGGACCACCGCCGCTTTGGGGGTCATCGGCAGCCTTGCTGGTGTAGCGCCCACCTACTTGCCGACCTTCGCGGTGATCTCAGCCTGCAGCTGGCGGCGCGTCTCACGGGTGGTGTGCGCCTCCACCACGGTCACGCCCGCGGAGGTCTCCTTCAGCTCAGCCAGGGTATCCAGCAGCTCCTGCGCGGTATTAGCCTCGCGGTAGTCTGCGCCAAAGGCTTCCGCCAGCTTGGCGACGCCCACCCCATGCGGCGTTCCAAAAGCCTTCTCGAAGGAGGCGCGATAGGGCTCCGCCCCCTGCTCGAGCAGCTCGAAGATGCCGCAGCCGTCGTCGTTTGCCACGACGATGGTGAGGTTCTCCGGGCGTGCCTCTCCCTGCGGGATGAGGAGGGAGGTGGCGTCGTGGAGGAAGGTGACGTCGCCAAGCAAGGCGACGACGCGCGGGGCACGCCAAGCGTCTGCGTCGCGGGACTGGGTGGCCAGTGCCACGCCCATTGCCTGTGCGACCGTGCCGTCGATGCCGGCGGCGCCGCGGGGCGAGTAGGTGTCCACGCCGTCGAAGGGCAAGCCTACCAGGGAGGCGTCGCGCACCGGATTGGAAGCGCCCAAGACCAGGGTGTCATCGACAGACAACGTGTCTCCCACCGCTGCCGCGACGTGCAGTCCGGTAAAGCCCAGCTCGGGATTTTCGAGGGTCTCGCGGACGGCGTCGGAAGCCATCTGTGCTGCACCCTGGCAGATCTTCAGCCACTCGCGGGAAGGCTCACCGCTAACCTTGACTGTGGTTCCCAAGGTTGCGGCATCACCGCGTGGGTTGGTGAAGTCGGCGGTGCGGGAGAGCACGATGAGGTCGATGTCTGGATCGTTGATAAGGGCCAGCACGCTGCGGTGCAGCGTGGGGTGTCCGACCACGATGACCTGCTCGACCTTGGTGTTGACCACGTAGTCGTTGGCGGAGACCTGGGCGCGGCGGAAGATGTGCGCCGCTGCCGGGTGCACCGGGTGATACGGTGCGGGCGCGGTCGGCTCAGCGATGGTGGGAACGTCCTCGAGGCCTTCGACCTCCCAGGCTTCGTCGCCGGCGATGACGAGGGTGTTCTTGCTCAAGTCCACGGCTACCTCGCCGTGGTTTAGCGGGCGCGGAAGCGGGGCTTTGTGTTGCGTGAAGTCGGTGGGGGTGGCGGGCAGTTCGGCGTCGAGAAGCGGCATGTCAAACGCCACGTTGATGTGAACCTGGTGGTCTTTGGTGAAACGCTCAGCCACCGACGGGATGTCCTCGACCTCGGTGACCTGGGTGGTCTCGGCGTAGACGCCGAAAATGCCCTGCTGCTGAATGGTCTGGGAGGCGCCGGTGCCCACGAGGCGCGCAGGGCGGTCCGCGCTAATTACGGCCAACGGCGTGTGAGAATGCGCGGCCTCGACCATCGCGGGCAGTGCATTGGCAACGGCGGTGCCGGAGGTCATCACCACGCCCACGTGGCGGCGCTGCACGCGGGCCATGCCCAGCGCGGTAAAAGCGGCGGAGCGCTCGTCGAGGCGTGTATGAACGCGAATGTCCTGGCGAGCAAGCAAGGCCAGCGAGAGCGGTGCGTTGCGGGAACCAGGACAGATAATGACGTCAGCAAGGTGGCGCGCGAGTTGAGCGGCCACCGCCTCGGCCAGCTTCATGGAGTCAGTCATGCTGCCCCATAGTACTAGTGGCGTTTAGGCCTTAGGCACCCCGGCTATTGCCGTTGCCGTTGTTACCGGTGGCTCCATTCAAAAGCTCATCCAGAAGACCTTCAAGACCCTGGCCGCCCTGTTCGAGCTGGTCTTGGATATCCGGCGGCAGCTGGGTCGGCAGCTCTTCGATTGGGTTCGACGGCGCTTCCTCGGTGACGGTCTCAGTCACGGTGGTGGGCGTTTCCTCAGTAACAGTGGCCGTGGTGGTCACGGCCTCAGGCTGCGATTCTGCCTCCGAGGTGGCGTTGCGCCACATGAAAAACAGCGCGCCAGTTGCGATGACCGCGATTGCTGCAATCGCGGCAAAGACCCCAGTCAGGCCGCTGCCGCCACTCTTGTGGGAGCGCTCCGGCTCCACCTCGTAGCTCGACGGAACCGGGTCATAGTCGCGCTCCGGGCCTGGGGTGTAGCCCGAGCTGTAGCCGCTGGGCTGGCCATAGCTGCTCGCAGCTGGCTGCGAGGCACCCGGGAACACCTGGCGCGGGCGGTCATCCGGCGCACCGAACTGGCGAGTGGCGTCGTTGTTGTCAAAGCCTGAGCCGTAGCCCGTCACGCGGCCAATCTGGCGAGTCTCATCGTCAGAGTAGTTGCCGGAATTGTTGCCAAAGTTATTTGCCATGTCCCTAGAACTACCCTATTTCCCTGTGGGTTCGCAGGGAGATACCCGAAAAGTCTCGTTAACTCTTTCGCGCCAAGGCCCGACCGGTAGGCGTAGCCTGCTTAGCCACATCACCCGGCGCGCCCATCGCCACAATTTCTCCGCCCGCGGCGCCTGCCCCGGGGCCTAACTCGATGACGGTGTCTGCCTGCGCGATGACCGAGAGATCGTGCTCGACCACGATGACGGTCTGTCCGGCGTCGACAAGCTTGTGCAACTCTGCGTTAAGCAACGACACGTCCGCCGGATGCAGGCCCGTGGTGGGTTCGTCGAGGAGGTAAACCGTGTGGCCGCGGTGGGAGTTGCGCGAGCGCTGCAGCTCCGTCGCGAGCTTAATGCGCTGGGCCTCGCCTCCGGAAAGCTCCGGCGCGCCCTGTCCGAGGCGCAGGTAGCCAAGACCCACCGCTTGAAGCGTATCCAGCGCGCGGCGGATGGCCGTGACCGCGGAGGAGGTTTCTACCTCTGCGAAAAGCTCGGCAGCCTCGTCCACAGTCAGCTCGAGGACCTCAGCGATGGTGCGGTCTTCCCATGACACCTCGAGGGTCTCCGGGTTATAACGCTTGCCCTGGCAATCGGGGCACAGCGTATAAGAGCCCGGGAGAAAGACGAGCTCCACCTCGATTTGGCCCGCGCCGCCGCAGGTTGGGCATTGCCCCTGCTTGACGTTGTAGGAAAAACGCGAGACCGTCCACTTCCGTTGTTTGGCTTTTTGCGTGTTGGCAAAAAGCTTGCGCACGTGGTCAAACAGGCCGGTGTAGGTGGCCAAGGTGGAGCGCGGAGTACGCCCGATGGGCTTCTGCGTAATCTGCACTAGGCGCGTGACCTTATCGAGGTTCTCCACTTCTGCCACGCTCCACGGCTTGTCTAGTGACTCCTCCTCCGTTGCCTCGTCGGTAACGGCCGTGACAGATTCCCGAAGCAGGCCGGCCAACACGGTGGAGACCAAGGTGGACTTACCCGAGCCCGAAACGCCCGTGACGGCACTGAAGGTCCCGAGGCCGAAACTCACGTCAAGACCTCGCAGGTTGCGGGCCTGCACCCCGCGCAGGGTGAGCTCGGTGCTCGGGGTGCGTCGAGTGCTGCGGGGCGTGAGCTGCCGCTGAGCCAGCGCGTGGGCGGTGGGAGTATCGGCGAGGTAGTCGACTACTGGGCCCGAATAGATGACCTTGCCGCCGCCCTCGCCGGCGAGGGGGCCGACGTCGACAAGCCAGTCTGCCTGGGCCACCAAGTCCATGTCATGCTCCACCAACAGCACGGAGTTGCCGCCTGCGACGAACCTGCGGCAGATATCCATGACGGCCGCGCGTTCCTCGGGGTGCAAGCCTGCCGACGGCTCGTCAAGCACGTACGCAACACCAAACAGGCCGGAGCGCAGTTGCGCCGCGAGCCGGATTCTTTGTAATTCGCCGGCTGACAGGGTCTCCGTGGGTCGGTCAAGGCTCAGGTGCGCCAGGCCCAGCTCCAGTGCGGAACGCAATGCGGGAAGAATCTGTTTGAGCAGCAGATGCTCGGCGCTGTTTTCCTCGGGCTGCTGTTTGTCGAGCAGTGCGAGGAGTTCGTCGAGGGGCAGCTCGTTGAGGGCGTCGATAGGCAGCCCGGCGTAGGTCACCTTCAGCGCGTGGGGGTTGAGGCGGCGGCCGTCGCAGACCTCGCAGGTGTGTGACTCCATGAATTGGAGGGTGCGTTTGCGGAGGGTATCGGACTGGGTTTCGGCAAGCGTCTTATTCAGGTAGCTCGCGACGGAGCGCCACGTACCCTCGTAGTTGCGCTGAATCTGGTCGGCGCCGCGGAGCGGCTTGACGGTGACCACGGGGCGCTCCTCGGTAAAGAGAATCCAGTCGCGATCCTCTTTCGGCAGCTCCTGCCAGGGCGAGTCGAGGTCATAGCCCAGATTCAAAAGGATGTCGTGGAAGTTCTTGCCCGCCCAGGCTCCCGGCCAGGCGGCGATGGCGCCATCCTCGATGCTGAGGGTGGGATCGGGGACCATCGACTGCTCCGTGGCTACGTGCACGATGCCGGTGCCCTGGCAATTGGGGCACATTCCCTCGGGCGTGTTCGGCGAAAAGGAATCCGAATAAAGGCCCTCTGGGTTGTCCCCGGCGCGCGAATAAAGAAGGCGCACCGAATTTGAGATAGCGGAGATGGTGCCCACCGTGGAACGGGCGCCGCCGCCGGAGGTGGACTGCTCCAGGGCAACAGTGGGCGGCAGGCCCTCAATCTGGCTGACCTGCGAATCCACGGCGGAACCGATGAGGCGGCGTGCAAAGGGGGCCACGGATTCGAGGTAGCGGCGCTGCCCCTCGCCGTGGATCGTACCGAAGGCGAGGGAGGACTTGCCCGAGCCCGAAACGCCCGTAACGGCCACGACCTTGCCGCGCGGAATGTCGACATCGACATTCCTTAAGTTGTGGAGGTGAGCATCGCGGACACTGATAAATCCAGTCATGAGTTCCACCGTACCCACAGCGTCTCTGCGGGGTGAAAAGTGCGCATTTTGCCAAATATGGCCAGGAATCTTCGAAGAATCCAGCTCCTATTTGGCAAATTGTGCGCTGCTAGCGAGAAGGTGCCCCGTTAGCGAGAAGGTGCCCCTCCGCTAGCGCGAAATCTAAAGGTACTGCCAGCACTCGCGGACGCGCTCAAACCACCAGTCGCGGCGCTCGGGCGCGGCTGCGAGGTCAGCCAGGCGCGCGGGATCTGGGATCGCCGGAGTGGCTTCCAAATGGCCATCGATAAGCGGGCGCGGCTCGGTGACGTCCTCTATAAAGAGCGAGCCGGTGGCCAGGCCCGCGGCGGCGGGAGTGACGTCAATGTCTTCGTCGTCGAGAATCTTCGGCAGCGCTGCGACAGCCGCCAGCCCCATGCCGATACCCACGGATGTATCCAGGGCCGAGGCTACGGTGATGTCCATGTGGCGCGCACGCAGTTGCTTCGCGACATCCAGCACCCTACGCACTCCGCCCAAAGGCGCAGGTTTGACCACCGCGACGTCGGCAGCCTGCAGGTCCGCGACCCGGAAGGGATCCTCGACCTTCCGGATGGACTCGTCGGCGGCGACGCGCACGAAGAGGCCGTTGCGCATTAATTGGCGGCGAACCTCCGCGAGTTCTTCGGCGGTGGCGCACGGCTGCTCCATGTAGTCCAGGGGCATTAGGGCCTTGGCCGCCTCAATGGCTTGTTCCACGCTCCAGCCGCCGTTGGCGTCGACGCGCAGCACCGGAATGCGGCCCTGCGCGGTGATGTACTCACGCACTGCCTGCACACGGGCGACGTCGTCTGCAAGGCTCTGCCCTGGCTCTGCCACTTTGATCTTGAAAGTGCGGCAGCCCGGGTAGCGCTCCATTACCTCGGGAACCTGCGCGGCGGGTACGGCGGGGATGGTGCCGTTGACCTCGATGAGGTCGCGCACGGGTTCGGGGAAGCCTTCGTAGGCAGCCTCCAGGCCTGCGGCGAGCCAGTGTGCCGACTCCGCAGCTTCGTACTCTAGGAAAGGCGAGAACTCGCCCCAGCCGGCGGGGCCCTCGATGAGCAAGGCTTCGCGGGTGGTAATACCGCGGAACTTCACCGCCAAAGGCAGGGCAACAACATGGGAGCGGGAGAGGACATCATCAATTTCAACCTGGGACATGGAATGTAGCGTACCTGACCCAGTTTTAGCTGCTGCTTAGTTCGCTGCCTGTCACAACAGCTGTTAGAGTAAGAACAGAGGTTATAACAACCGCGGTTAGCCTTTAAGCCCTGCGTAAAGGGCATATTTCTGCATATCTTTTATCCAGCAAAAGGCAGGTCAAACCCGCATGCTTTACCTCATTATTGCCTTGGCGGCCATCGCCGCAGTGATGTGGCTGATTTACAAAAAGGTTCATGCCGCCGCAGCCATCTTCGGTGTCGGCGTCCTCCTCCTCATGATTGCCGCTCTCACTAACCGCGCGGATATGCGCACCGTAGAAATCGAAGCCACAGGCAATGCTTTTTATGACCAACTTTTGGTCGTAGATGCCCTGTTCAAATCCCGCTTTAGCGGCATCGGCATGGCCATCATGGTTTTGTTCGGCTTCGTGTCTTATATGCGGCACATCGGCGCCGACGCCAAGACCGTTGTCGTATTGTCTTCGCCCTTGAAACGCTTCCGCGGTAGCTACTGGCTCGTCCCGGTAGGTTTTCTTATCGGTTCGCTACTCTCACTGGTGATTCCCTCCGCCGCTGCGTTGTCGTTGCTGCTCGTCGCCACTCTCCTACCCGCCCTTATCGCCGCTGGTCTCACGCCTTTGACGGTGGCCGCGCTGGTAGTGACCTCGTCTACCATCATCCCGACGCCCCTTGAGGCAGGTCTGATTCAAGGCGCGGATCTGACAAACATGAGCGTGACCGAGTTTGTGTACGGCTCGGTTGCCCGCGCTACCGTCCCGGCGCTTCTCATTACCGCATTTGTCCATATGTGGTGGCAGAAGCATTGCGACAAAGTAGATGCACGCAAAGCCCACGCTGACGACGCCACCGCAGGCTCCGATACTCTGTCCGAATCCGACCGCGCCACCCGTGAAGCACTTGAGCGAGCAAAGGGACTGCCCGGTTTCTACGCCGTCCTTCCTCTTATGCCACTGTTGCTGATTATTGTTTCGGCAATCTTGAACCGCACCGGCGTCATCCCATTTGAAGCAGATATCCTGCCGGTGACCGTGGTCTCGCTGTTTATCGCCATGTTGATTGAGGCAATCCGCATCCGCTCCATCACAGAGTCGATGAATTCCACCGCGCACTTTTTCAAGGGCATGGGCGAAGGCGCCGCTGGCGTGGTTGCCCTGCTGGTTGCGGCAGCGGTCTTGGTCGAAGGCATCACCCAGATGGGCGTCATCGACATGCTCGTCAATGCTGCCGAGGGCTCTACTGGCGCCGCCGTAATTATTGTTCTCATCTTCGTCGGCGCTACGGCACTGATGGCAGCGTTGACAGGTTCCGGCACAGCCCCTTACTTTGCCTTCTCTGAGGTTGTTCCTGGCCTGGCCGCCCAGACCTCGATTAATGCACCACAAATGCTTACTGCCATTTGGGGCACCTCGAACCTCATACGTCAGGTCTCGCCGGTCAACGCCGCAGTTCTGATCGTCTCGGGCGCAATCAACGTCAACCCCATCCGCCTGGTCAAACGCACCTGCGTTCCGATGATCGCCGCAGCTGTGCTCAACGTGGTTTTTTCCTTCTTGTTCATCGGCTAAAAGCTAACCCGCTCTCTACCAACCGCCGTGACTAATCGCTGCGGCGGTTATTGTGTACCTATGACTTCCCAGGCAAAGGCAACTTCTAAATACAGCACCGACAACCCTTTCAAGGCCGAACTGTGGGACCCAGTGGAAGGCTTCTCGGATCTCACCGACATCACCTACCACAGGCTAATCGGAGACAAGCGCGAAGACGGCATCGTCCGCATCGCGTTTGACCGCCCGGAGGTGCGCAACGCGTTCCGCCCGCACACGGTGGATGAGCTCTACCGCGCGCTCGACCATGCACGTCGCACTCCTGATGTCGGCACGGTGTTGCTCACCGGCAACGGCCCCAGTGAGAAGGACGGAGGCTGGGCATTTTGCTCTGGCGGCGACCAGCGAATTCGCGGCCGCTCCGGTTACCGCTACGCCACCTCGCACGAGCACAACGACGCCGAGGCAGATGCCTCCACCGTGGACGAGGCACGCGAGAAGGTCGAGGGTGGACGCCTACACATCCTCGAGGTCCAACGCCTCATCCGCACCATGCCCAAGGTGGTCATAGCCGTGGTCAACGGCTGGGCGGCTGGCGGTGGGCATTCGTTGCACGTGGTCTGCGACATGACCATTGCGTCCCGCCAGGAGGCGCGCTTCAAGCAGACCGATGCCGACGTGGGCTCCTTTGATGCTGGCTATGGCTCGGCCTACCTGGCCAAGATGGTGGGCCAGAAGTACGCCCGCGAAATCTTCTTCCTGGGCCGCACTTACGACGCCCAGCGCATGTACGAGATGGGCGCCGTCAACGAGGTTGTGGATCACGCCGATCTTGAGGACGCCGCCATCCAGATGGGTCACGAAATCAACGGCAAGTCCCCGACCGCGCAGCGCATGCTGAAGTTCGCGTTCAACCTCACCGACGACGGACTCATGGGCCAGCAGGTCTTCGCCGGCGAGGCAACGCGCTTGGCTTACATGACCGACGAGGCCGTCGAGGGCAAGGAGGCGTTCCTGGAAAAGCGCGACCCAAACTGGGAGCAGTTCCCGTATTACTACTAGTCAGGAGTTAGCACGATGTGGGTTTTCGCCATCGGCTTGGCCACACTTGCACTGGCGGGCGTCATCGGCTCGCGAGTGTGGATGCTCAAGCACATCAAGAATGCGCAGGACCGCGGGGAGCGGCCTTTCGACCAAGAAGATGAGCTGCGAAACCCGTACATCTAGGGCAAACATGACACAAAACACTTAAACTTTTAAGTGAGGCATCACCGGCAATCGCGGACACATAAACACTTCATGTGCAAAGCGTCCAGCATGAAACTTGCCAACTCATTCGCCATACTCGCAGCCCGCGTCGTCCTGGACGCAATCCTCATCGCCCACGGTTGACAGAAGTTCTCCGAATGGACCATCGACGGCACCACTCAGTCCTTCGAGGGCATGGGCGTCCCAGCCGCTTCCATCGCAGCGCCAGCTGCAGCCATCATTGAGCTCGTCGGCGTCATCGCCGCAGCGGGCCTCATGCTCGTCGCAGCTGGCCCCGGAATGCACTCCCTTGACCAACTCTTCTTCAGCAAGAAGGCAAAAGTAGCAAGTAAGGCCACCACCTCCCAACCTCTCGCTTCACCCATTGAAGTGAGAGGAATTTTTTAATTTCAGCGACTCAAAGAGGAGATAGGGCTACCTAAGTTCATAGTATTGAACAATCTAGTTCAGTGGTGCTAGTGTTTGTTGAGTTCACTTCTCCTAATGCAAAGGAAGTTCATGATGAGCTCAAATCTCAGCACCCCACGCCGCCCCCTACAGCGCATTCTCGCAGGCACCTGCGCCCTCGCGCTCGGCGCCAGCCTCGCCGCTTGCAGCGCCTCGAATGAATCCACCGACGCTGCAAAGCCGAAGGATGACAACACCGTCAAGGCCGTGGCCACAACTACCCAGATCTGCGACTACCTCACCCAGATAGCCGCCGGCGGCGTCAAGCTCCACAAGGTCGACTCCCAGGGTGCGGAGACCACCTCCGGCGAGGGCCCAGTGACCCTCGACCTCACCTGTTTGCTCGCCCCTAACGCCAGCGCCCACGAGCACGAGATGACCCCACAGCAGATGCAGGCGCTCTCCCAGGCCGACTACATGTTCGTCAACGGAGTCGACCTCGAGCACTTCCTCGACCAAGCCGTGGACTCCTCCGGCTTCCACGGCGTCATGGCCGTAACCTCGGGCGTCAAGAGCGAAGGCATGGGCGATGGCAACGGCAAGTACACCATCGACGAGGGCATCGAGCACGTGAACCCGCGCCCGTGGCCTTTCCCGGGGGAGGACGGCGAGGCCCCAGAATTCAAGTACGACCCGCACGTGTGGACCTCCCCGAAGCAGGCCAAGATTCAGGTCGAAAACATCGTCAACACGTTGTCCCAGGCCTCCCCGCAGGCCAAGGACGCCTTCACCGCCGCCGGCAAGAAGTACACCGACCAGCTGGAGGACCTCGACAAGTGGGCCAGCGATTCCATGTCCGCAGTTCCTGAGCAAGACCGCGTGCTTTTCTCTTCCCACGACGCCTTCGGCTACTTCTCTAACGAGTATGGCGTGAAATTCATCGGCTCCGCACTGTCTGACTTCAACCACCAGCAGGACGCCACCTCGAGCCACATCGATGAGCAGGTAAAGAAGGTCCGCGAGTCCGGCGCCAAGGCCATCTTTGCGGAGAATTCCAACAACTCGAAGTCCATCGAGGCCATCGCCCGCGCCGCAGGCGTCAAGGCGGTTACATCCGACGACGCTTTGTACGGCGACTCGCTAGGTGTGCCAGGCAGTGAGGGCGAGACCTACATCGGATCCATCGTCCACAACATCAACACCTTGGTCAGCGCCTGGGGCTCCGAGCAGCAACCGTTGCCGGAATCGCTGCAGGCATTCGACTTTGCCAAGCGCAAGTAGCTCTATATGTCTTCCCCATTAGTCACTCTGCGTAATGCCACCTGCGGCTATGGTGCCCGGGATATCCTCACCGACGTTGATCTTGAGATCCGCGCGGGCGAGGCCGTGGCGCTCCTGGGTGCCAACGGTGCGGGCAAGTCTACTCTGCTCAAGGCAATCACTGGCCTGGCTGCCTTGCGCGGCATGGCCACCATCGACGCCTCGCTCGGATACGTCCCGCAGTACCAAGACTCCGACCTGAGCTTTCCCGTCACGGCTTACAAGGTCGTGGAAATGGGCCTTTTGCCCTCAGTGAGCTGGTGGCACAAGTGCACGAGCATGCGTAGCTACCGCGACCGCGTACTCAATGCCCTGCGACAAGTGGGGATGGAGCACCTCGCCGAGACGCGGTTTGGCCAGCTCTCGGGTGGGCAGCGCCAGCGCGTACTCATCGCGCGCGCGTTGGTTTCGGCCCCGGAGCTGGTGCTTCTCGACGAACCCTTCAACGGGCTTGATCAAGAAAGTCGCCGAATCCTGATTCAGATCATTGCGGATCTCAAGGAAGCAGGAATCGCCCTGCTCGTCTCCACTCACGACCCCATCTTGGCGCAGCACACCTGCGACTGGGCGGCGTTTGTGCTCGACGGCAAGGTCCACACCATGGGAACCGAGGAAGCAGTGGAAACCTATATGGAGCAAGGCGCGCGACTGTGATAGAGCAGATTCTCTTCGCCCCGTACCTGCGCAATGCCTTTCTCTTCCTGCTGTGTCTATCGATTGCGGGAGCTGCCATTAGCGTCCTCGTTAATCTTCGCCGCATGGAATTTACGGTGGAAGCCCTCGTGCACTCGGTTTTTCCGGGCATCGTGGTAGGGCTCATCGTGGGCGGCATCCCGGGCATCGTGCCGGGTGCGGCCGCGGTGGCCACGGTGACGGTGCTCGTGCTGGCTTCTCTGGGTTCTGGGCGGGGCCAGTCAGCGCGGAAGCTGGATATGGAAGCCGGAACGGCCGTGGTGCTGACCTTCATGTACGGCATCGGCGTGGTCATCAGTTTGGCCTATGGCGACAAGTCCGGGCAGCTGGAGGCCCTCATGTTTGGCCGGCTTCTCGACGTCACGCAGTCCAGGCTGGCAACCTCCGTCACGCTCTGCGTGATTGCGGCACTGCTCATCCTGACAACCTGGCGCATGCAGATTCTCGTCGCTTTCGATACCACAGCGGCCCGCGCCATGGGCATCAACGTGGCGGCTTATGAGCTCATTGCGAATATCGCGGTTGGCCTAATCGTGGTGGCGGCTAGCTCGGCAGTGGGTGTGTTGCTGGTTATCGGTTTTATTGTCATTCCAGGCCTCTCGGCGCGCTTGATCGCTAGATCCCCGCGCAGCATGTGCTTCTGGGCTGCGGGTTTGTCCACACTGGCAGTGGTGGTGGGATTTGCCATCATGTTGTCCCAAACCACGCATCAGATTTCGCCGCAGGCAATCGTCAGCTTGATGCTGGTTGCCACCGTGCCGTTAGCGGGCTTGAAGGGGGTATTTAGCTGATGGGCCTATCTCATCTTGATCCAGAGATCCTGCGGTTGCCCCTCCTTGAGGCCATCGCTGTGGGATGTTTATCTGGCTTGGTTGGAACCTTGATGGTCATGGGCAAGCGCGTCTTTTTCGCTGAGAGCCTGTCACACGGAATCTTCCCCGGCGCGGTGCTCGGTGTAGTGGTGGCCAACCTTCTGAGCTTGGATCTCTCCACGGGTTTGATGGTGGGCGCGGCACTGTTCTGCCTGCCTTTGGCCTGGCTTATGCGGTGGCTGAGTACCGTCGAGGGCATTTCTTCGACTGCTGCCGCCGGCGTGACGCTCACCCTGGGATTTTCCCTGGGCATCTTGTTGCTGCGCTGGTTCCAACCGCTACCTATCCACGTGGATAGCTTTCTCGTGGGCTCGCTGACCACTGTCAATGCGCAGGATGTCTGGTTTGTCGGCGCCCTGGTGGTGGTCAGCCTTGGCGTGCTGGTGGCATTTCGCCGGACGTTGGTCTCCTTCTACTTCGACCAAACGTTCTTCCGCGCACAAGGCGGAAAGCCCGGCCGCTACGACTTGCTTACCCTCACGCTTATCAGCGTGACCATGGTGGTGGTGATTCCCGCGGTGGGCACTATCTTGTCCTTGGCGCTGCTGGTAGCCCCGGCGGCGGCGTTGCAGCCGTGGATCAAGCGCCCGACCCAGCTCATGCTCGGTGCAGGTTTCGCGGGCATTGCGCTGGCATGCGGCGGGCTCTGGCTGGCGGCCGCACTCAGTTTGTCGGCGGGCGGCTGCATCGCGGTGCTGGCGGGTGTGTTCTATTTGCTCAGCATGGGGCTGCGCGCCTTGCTCTAAACGCCCGGCGCGCCGCCTCCCGGGACGAGCGATATGCCCGGGTAACCTGATTATTCGTGACTCATATCCTCGCCCCACTCCCAGTCGATCCCCGCAATCCCGCAGCTATTTTGGATGAGCTCGAAAAAGCCATCGCTGGGCAGACCACGCTCTTGCCCCTTCCCGCAGCGGACCGCACGCGGGCGGAATTGCTGCGCAACCACATGCGCGCGGGCGAATCGATTGCTGAGGACATTGCTTTGGTGGTGGCCACCTCGGGTTCCACGGGCACACCGAAGGGTGCGCAGCTAAGCCCGCTTAACCTGGTGGCGAGTGCGGATGCCACCCATTCTTTCCTGGGTGGGCCCGGCCAATGGCTACTGGCCATGCCCGCCCACCACATAGCGGGCATCCAAGTGCTCGTGCGTTCGTTGGTGGCGGGTGTGGAGCCACTGTGCCTCGACCTGTCCCAAGGCTTTAACATCGCCGAGTTCGCCCGCGCAGCAGAAGAACTCGCCCACACCGAGGACCGCATGTACACCGCGCTCACGCCGATGCAGCTGCACAAGGCACTCGATTCGCTGGACGGCATCCAAGCGCTACGCCATTTCAACTCCATCCTGGTGGGTGGAGCAGCGCCGCATCCCCAGCTATTAGAATCTGCGCGCAAGCTCAACATCACCGTGGTAACCACCTATGGCTCCTCGGAGACTGCGGGCGGATGCGTCTACAACGGCACTCCCCTGCCCGGCACTGAGGTGCGCATCGGGGAGGATAACCGCATTTTCTTGGGCGGGCCGACCATTGCGCAGGGCTACCGCAATGTGGAATCGCGCGACTTCGTCGATGGCTGGTTCGCCACTTCCGACGCCGGGGAGCTCGACGCCCACGGTCAACTCACCGTCACTGGGCGTCTGGACAACATCATCAACTCGGGGGGCCTGAAGTTGCACCCAGAACAGCTGGAACAGCTCTTGTTGCAGGTACCGGGCGTCGACAGTGCATGCGTGGTGGGCATCCCCGATCCACGCCTTGGCCAGATGATCGCCGCAGCTTACACCGGCTGGGCCTCGCGTACCGACATCCTCGAAGCGCTCGATGACCTGCCTCGGTGGCAGATTCCGCGCGAGATTATCCGCATTGCTGAGATGCCGCTGACCGGTCCCGGCAAGGTGGACCGTCGTGGTGTCGCAGGGCTCTTTAAGAACTGATTAGGCTTCGTTAGCGCGCACCGTCACGTCGGCGGCCGCGACTTCCGCAAGGGAGAACTCCTTGTCCCCTGCGTGCAGGTTAAGCAGGCCCGCAACGCGGGAATCGACTACGACCTCGACGCCTAGGCCGACGCCGTGGCTGTCGAGGTAGCGCAACAGCTCGGTGTCCCCGTCACATACCCGCTCGATGGTGACAGGGGTGTGAAGGGGGACGTCGTCAAGCGTGAGCATGCCAAGGTCCTCGATGCTGCCCTGCGCGTCGGGGATGGGATCGCCGTGGGGATCGCGCTGAGGATGGCCCAGGTGCTGATCGAGGCGATCGATGAAGCGATCGGAGCATGCATGCTCGAGGAGATCGGCGTCCTCGTGAACCTCGTCCCAAGTGTAGCCCAGCTCTTTGACCAGGAAGGTCTCGAGGAGACGATGGCGGCGGACCATGCCCATGGACAGTGCCTGGCCCTCGGGGGTCAGTGAAACTCCAGCGTAGCGCTCGTGTTCCACCAGCCCTTGGGCAACGAGACGCTTTACGGCTTCCGACGCCGTGGGCACCTTTTGGTTCAATCGCCCCGCCAGCTCCTTGAGCGCGATGGGCGCGCCGCCGGAGTGCTCGGAGAGGTCCCACAGGGCTTTGAGGTAGTCCTGGGTACGTTCAGGGAGATCGCTTAAGTGCATGACATTCATCGTAGTAAAGTCCTTGCCCTGCGAGCGATTCACATGATAACTTTTAAGAAAGTTCAACGCATTGAACTTTTGCCACGGGTGTGGCCCACAGCCGTCCTTTCTTGGGTACGTACGACGCGCTTTTGGCATACCCGTGGCTTTTATATGTCCGCCGTGTACGTCCCCTTGTGCACAACATGCCCGCGGTGGCGTGGCACAATAACTGACATGTCATTTTCTGCCTATCCCGCAACTGCCAAAGACTGGTTCCAAGGCGCTCGCCCACATACATGGGCAAATGCTTTCGCCCCAGTCATCGCTGGCACTGGCGCCGCGGCCGCGCTCAATGGCGCGCACTGGGGCCGCGCTTTTCTCGCACTCATTGTGGCGTGGGCGCTCATCATCGGTGTCAACTACGCCAATGATTACTCGGATGGCATCCGCGGCACCGACGACGACCGTACTGGCCCGCAGCGCCTGACCGGCGGCGGGCTGGCGAAGCCGCAGCACGTGAAGTGGGCGGCCTTTGCTTCGTTCGCAGTTGCCGCCGTGGCTGGCATTGCGTTGTCTTTGGTAGCGAACGCCGCGTGGCTCATCTTGGTAGGCGCGCTTTGTATTGCCGGCGCATGGTTTTATACCGGAGGCAAGAATCCCTACGGCTACCGTGGCCTCGGCGAGGTCGCCATCTTCATCTTCTTCGGTTTGGTGGCCGTACTGGGCACGCAGTTCACGCAGGCTGGCCGCATCAGCCTGACGGGTCTTGCGCTGGCGATAGGCATTGGTGGCATGAGCTCCGCAGTCAACTTGGCCAACAACATTCGCGACATCCCCTCCGACACTGAGGCCGGCAAGATCACCTTGGCCGTGCGCTTGGGCGATAAAAAGTCGCGCAACCTATTCACGTGGCTGCTGCTCATCCCGGTTATGCTGACCATTGTCATCGCATTCGATTCCTGGCTGACATTGGCTGCCTTGGTGTACTTCCCGTTTGCACTCCAAGCCGTCCGCACGGTCAACCGCGGCGCCCGCGGCCCCCAGCTCATCCCGGTGCTCGGGATCACTGGCCGCGCAATGCTGGTGTGGGCGCTGGTCAGCGCGATTGCGCTTTTTCTCGTCTAAAAATACTTACTGTCAGCCTTCCCTGTAGGGAAAACGTACGCCGAAGGGCAAGACCTCCAAGCGAAGTTAAAAGTTGCCGATTTAAAATTTTCTGAAATTTAAATCACAAACATTACTCAGAGTGATACACTTCACTCACTTCGTTTTATCTGTCCGCACAGAAAGGTCGAAAGTTGTTTATTTTCGATGAGATTCCAAAAATCGAATCTGTTGGGGGTCTACCCCATCACGGGTAAGAGGGCGAGAGGCTGTGGCCGAGAGTAAGGTCACAATCCAACTGCCCAATGCCGTAAGTCTGGAAAAGTGTCTCCGACAGCTTGAAATTTCTGACCAAAGGCTTTCAAAAATGGGCCCGAATAGACCAGGCGGCCCCAACGATTGGCAATTCGTTTTAAGCGAGTCATTCGACGACGGCAGCGCATGTGTTCACTTTGGCGTTTCTTGGTATGACTTAGAATCTTTCTTAGAAAAGAAAGACAGTTTCCGCGACAACCGGCATACCTCAATACTGCAAAATATAGGAATCGATCCTTCGAGAATATCCGTAGACCACTGGGTGAGGACCAAATAGAGTGTTGAAAACTCCACTAGGTAATGATGGGTCAAAAGGCAAAGTCTTTAGTCTCGTCATTGCCTACTTTTTTATGTCTCTGTGCGGAGCGATGACTTCAATCGCAATCTCACTCAACTTCGCCACTCGGCCAAACGGTGAAGCACTTGTGGCCACAGTTCTAGTAACAGGGGCCTGCGCTCAGGTATTTGTGTCCCCTCTTTTGACACCATTCTTTGATCGAGCAAATCCTTTTACGGTGGCAAAGCTTGGAACAATATTTGAGTGCCTTACTCTCATTTTCTTGTGCGGCTTTCCATCAACGCTCACTCTCATCGCAGGAAATATCGTAGTAGCTACGTTGAGTGGGATTACCATTCCAGCCTATTACGCAATTGCAGATTCAAGCCTAGATGCCTCGGACCAAGCCCGGGCTTTTTCCTACTTGGACACGGCTCGGCTATGTGGCAGCTTCGTAGGCCCTGTACTCGGCGGCGGATTCCTAGACGTCGCCTCACTACGCACAGTATTTGCATTGGAGGCCCTAGCCGTCGGGAGCTCAATTATTGTGGTGCAGCGTTTGCAAAGACAAGATTGGCCCCTAGTTCCATCAACTTCCCCCCACACTCTCAAGGCCGAGGCCCCAAGTCCTCTGCACAGCATTGTTGAAGCTCCAAAAATACTTCTTAACAATCCACGTTCGCGTCAGGCGCTGACAAGCATCTGGGCCGCGATTATCTTCACATCGATTTTTAACGTGGCTCTCGTGTTCTTCGCCACTCAGTCCCTGAATACCAGCGGGTTTTTATATGCAATAGTCGCCCAGTGTTTTGTCGTGGGACGGATTTTAGGCGCAAGATTTTCAGCAAGACTCACGAAAGCAAACGCCCTAGCGACCTTGATCAAAAGTGGAATAGGAATGGGGATCTGCATCTCGATCCCAGGCTTTGTGCCCGCGTTATTTCTCTGTATTCCGCTTTTCGCATTGGCTGGAATGTTTAATGGACTCCAAGTGTCTGCTCTAAGAATAGTGGTCGTCAGCGCCGTCGATCCAAAGATTAAGCCCAAAGCGTTAGTAACGATGGGGACGATTAACAATTCGGCAATGCTGGTTGGATACATTGTGGGTGCACCGACGGTATCTGCCGCTGGACCGAACGCTGCATTAATCATCGCCGGCCTCGGCACAGCACTGTTTACTGCGCTTCCTTCGTTATGGAACAAGCTCACAAAGCCGTTCCTCCGAAGTGATTGAATGCCACGATGTGAAAGCTAGCGGCCTGCCAACTCCGCTTGGACCCAGGCCTTATGAGCCTTGCGCTGAGCGGAATACTCAGCCAAGGTCTCGGTGGCTTCTACGCGCCATTTCTTAAACACGAGCATCGACAGCGGCAGCGCCACGAATAGGGCAAGCAGCGCTGCAAGCAGTACGGGAATGGGGAAACCTGCCAGGATGGCGATGAGCTCGATGACCACCGTGAGAAGGATAAAAAGCACCACGCGGGCCAAGCCGTACCTCCAAAGCGCGGCGCGGGAGCGACGGCGCAGCTCAGGGTCCGGCGTCGGCGGCTCTGGGTGGGATGCGGAAGAAGTATCAGTCATGTGGCTAAAGTCTACGCTTTCGATTCCGTAGGATATAACGCATGGGTCGTTTGATTTTACTTGTCTTGGTTGTCCTTGCCGTCTACTTGGTGTGGAAGGCGTTTGGCCCTTCCAGCTGGAAGAAGCCGGAACAGGTCGAGCAGCGCCCAGCCATCAAGGGTCCAGACGACGATGAAGAGTTCCTGTGGAACCTCGAGAAAGAGCGCTTCAAGGAACGCCGCGCCCGCGAGTTGCAGGCCGAGCGGGAAGCCGAGGAGCGCCGCCGTCAACAGCGCCGCGAGAGCCACCGCGACGAGCCTCCGCGCGACGAAACGGACGAGAAGTAGGGTGCATTCTCCGCCGGCGCGGAATGGTCGCCCTCTAAAGGTCCCTCTCTACGGGTAGCTTTACGAGTAACGGCAACCCTGAAAACGCGCTTCATGGTCCCATTGCCCCACAAAGGGACCTAAGCAATGGGATCATGAAGAAAGTGATGGAAAGCTACGCCGCTAAGTGCGCGGCTGGAAGCTCATCTCTAAACCGAGGGCCTCGGCCACCGCGGTGACCTTCTCCCAGCGCACGCCGGTGCCGCCGTGTTCGATGGTGTGCAGAGTGGAGCGAGATACGCCTGCGGCATCGGCCAGTTGCTGCTGCAGGATGCCCAACTCGCGGCGGCGAGCCGCGAACTCCGCCCCGATGGCCAGCAGCTGCGGGTTATCGCCCGCCGGTTTGCCCTGTTTATTACGCGGCTTGTGAGTATCCGGCATTAGTTCAGCCCCGCGTAGGAGTGCAGGCCGGAGACAACCATGTTGATGAAGAACAGGTTGAAGATCATGAGCGACGTCGCCGCAATGTTGATCCACGGCGAGAACTTACGCCAGGACGGCGTCGCGCGAGCGTGCAGGTAAGCGGCGTAAAGAATCCAGGTCGCGAAGGAGACGGTCTCCTTCGGGTCCCAGCCCCAGAAGCGGCCCCAGGCGGACTCCGCCCAGATGGCGCCGAGGACGATACCCAGGCCCAAGGTCGGCAGCGTCACGATGCCCAGACGATATGCCAGCTGGTCCAGCTTCTTAGCCGAAGGCAGTGGCTTTGCCACCGTTCCAAAGAAGCCATGCTCCTTGCCCTTCGGCTGCCACACGCGCAGCATGCTCAGCAGCGAAGCGATACCGGAGATGATGCCGATAGAAGCACCAAGGGAAACCACGGTCACGTGGATGGGCAGCCAGTGCGACTGCAGCGCCGGAACCACCGGTGCCGACTCCGCATACAACTTGGTGGAGCCGTAGAACATCAGCGCCAAGATCGGGGTCAACATCCATGGCCACAGTGTGCGCCACTCTTTACGCTGCATCGCGATGTTAGCCACGATCAGGACACCGGCCGTGACCATCAAGACGTACTCGTAGAGGTTGCCGAATGGGAAGCGGTGCGTTGCCAGACCGCGCAGCACAATCGCGGTTACGTGCAAGACAATGCCGAGCCAGATGAGCATCTGGGTCATGCCGCCGAGCTTGTCAGCCTTTTCCTCACGCACGCGGGCTTCATCAGTGTGGAAAACGGAATCGGAGGTGTCGGCAGGGGTGGCGTCGGCAAGCGCGGCGTCGTCCTCAGACGCATAAGCGCTGCCGCCCGCAAGCACTGCCTGCTTGGACTCCGCCTTCTTGGCGGCTGCGGCGCGGCGGGCATCGATGACGCCCTGCATGCGACCGTAGTACACCAGCGAAATGAATAGCGCGATGGCGTAAATGACGAAGGCCGTTTGCACGGCAATGTCGGAGAAATTCGACAAATTCTGATCAATCAGCATGTAAAACCTTGCGCTTTAGCTCTCAATAGTTCCTGCATACAATACTCTCGTACGCTATCCACCTCAAACTTTTGGCGGATAGCTTTAATCCTCTACCCAGATCTCGTCTTCTTCGACCTCGTCTGGATCCGGCAGCTCCAGCAGTGCTCGGTGGACTGCGTAGAACTCCTCGGACCAACCAGCACGGTCGGTGCGCGCCAGTCCACCCATCTGGATGTCGGTGCCGCCGTCAGCGGCAGGGCTGATGCGTACCCAGATGCGGCGGCGCTTGATAACTAGCGAGCCCACCAGGGAAACCAGCATCACCAGTGCCGAGACCAGCACCCACTTCTGGAATGGGTCATAAGAAATCTGGTAATTCGCAAACTGGGAGGCACCGTTGAAGGTGACCTTGGTGCCGTCGTCCAACGTCACGGACTCGTTCTGCGAGAGATTCACGCGGTCAATCTTCTGCAACTGGCCCGAGTGCACCAGGGAGGAGTCCAGATCGAAGATGGACTGCGCGGTACCGGTATCCAGGCCGGCGTCGCCGCGGTAGATGTCAATGGCCAGCGCCGGATCGGTCAGGCCCGGGTAAGCAGAGGTGAGCAACTGGCCGTTCTCACCGGACCACTGTGCGGTCGGCGCGAAGAGACCCTGGATGGCGATCTGGTTCTGGCGGCGCTCAAACAAGTCCGGGTACATGCCGGCTGGTGGGTCGAAACGCATGACGCCAGAAGAAAGGAAGCGAACCATGTCATCGGGGCGGAACTGGATGGTCTGGGTGCGCTTCTCACCGTTGGGCCACTCCACCGTTACGGTCGGCGCGTAGCCGTGGCCCTGCAGGTAGACGCGGTTGTGGGACAGGCGCAGCGGGTGATTCACGCTGAGCTCATAGTCCTTCCAGGAGGAATGATCCGTGTAGATGTCATCGCCCTCCGCGTAGGACACGTTGGAGGTAAACATCTCCGCCTGGCCGTTATCCAGGTAATCCGCCGTGAAGTCATGCGCCACGAAGCAGAACGGGTGGAGCCCGGTGCCGTCGAAAAGCGAGCCCGCGCGGAAGGAGTCATAGTTCGAGGTCGAGGTATTGCAGAACTCAGTGGACTGCTCGAGGCTGGCTTCCTTGTCCTGGGAGCCCGACTCGGTCACCACGATGACCTGGCCTTCATAGTTGACCAAACGGCCCGCGGCCACGGTCAGCAGGATTGCCACGAGAGCGACGTGGAAGATGAGGTTGCACAGCTCGCGGGCGTATCCGCGCTCCGCGGAGAAGGACTTGAGGCCGGCGCGGTCATCTTCGGCGCTCGTCTCCGAAACGCGCCACTTTTTCAGCAGCTTGCGGGTGGCCTCTTCGATCTCTTCCGGGGAATGCTCAGAGTGGCCTTCTGCATGCAGCGGCATCTTGTCCAGGTACTTCGGCGCACGGGTAGGCGGAGTCTTCCATGCCTTGTAGTGCTCCCAGGAACGCGGGATGATGCAGCCCACCAGGGAAATCATCAGGAGGATGAAAATGGCCTGGAACCAGATGGAAGAGAAGACGTCGAAAAGCTGCAGCTTGTCGTAGATCTCCGCTACCTTGCCGTGGGACTCGATAAAGTCCGTGACGTTGGATTCGTTAAGGTCACGCTGCGGCAGCAGCGAACCGGGGATTGCGGCTAGGGCCAACAGGAACAACAGCGCCAGCGCGGTTCGCATGCTGGTCAGCCAATGCCATGCTTTACGCAGATAGCTCACTATAAGTTTCATGTCTCTCTGTGCCTTCTAAGCCTTATATGCCTTCTAGATCAGCGTCGCGCCGTACTCGACAGTCCACTGACGAATGAAGTTGATGAAATTACCCCACATGCCGGTAACCAGCGCGAGGCCCACGAGAATCATGGCGATGCCGCCGATGATCTGAATGGTACGAGAGTGCTTGCGCATCCACGAAATGGTGCGCATAGCGCGGGCGGAGCCCAAAGCAACGAGGAGAAAGGGCAAGCCAAGGCCCAAGCAATAACCAATGATGAGCAGGGTGCCGCGCACCGCGGTCATGCCCTGCGTGCCGACGGAAACGGAGATGATAGCCCCCAGAGTAGGGCCCAAGCACGGGGTCCAGCCAAGCGCGAATACGCCGCCCAGCAGCGGTGCGCCGAGCCACGTGGTCCAGCGGCGCGGAGCCATGCGGGTATCCTTCTGCAGCACTGGAACCACGCCCATGAACACCACGCCCATGAGGACGGTGATCACGCCACCGACGCGCATGAGCATCTCCGAATTCAGCGTGAGCGCGGAGATCGCACCAAAGACAGAAACGGTAGCGAGCACAAAGACCACCGTGAAGCCCAGGATGAACAGCAAAGCTGCTGCCACCACGGCCCATTGCCTGCGCTTTCCGACGCCCACCCCCAGCTCCGCGTCGTAGCTCACCTCACCACCGACCACGCTAGCCAGGTAAGAGATGTAGCCCGGAACCAAGGGCACCACGCAGGGGCTAGCAAAACTGACCAAACCCGCTGCTGCTGCGGCAAGAATTCCCAGCAGAAGCGGGCCGGCTGCGACGGTATCCGCAAAGGCCTCACCGACACCGGCGGCGAGAATGTGCTCCATTTATTCCTTCTCCAATGAGTCCACGACTGCGAGGACGTCCTTATCGGTGATTTCCCTCAAGAAAACTGCGGCTGGGCGATGCTGCTTGTCCAGCACGATGGTGGTGGGCACCACCGAGGTGGGCACACCGCCGAGAGCCGCCGCGGTCTTGAATGGCGGGTCATAGATGGACGGGTACTCAAGGCCGTTGTCCTCGAGGAAGTCACGCGAGATTTCCGGGTTGAAGTCGCGCACGTTGATTCCCAAGACCGTTCCGGTGCCGCGCTTGGCCAGCTCGGCATGGACGTTCTGGAGGTCATCGGACTCGGAGCGGCACGGCGCGCACCACTGTCCCCACGAGTTGAGCACGACGATCTGATCCGAAAAGTCATCCAGGGAAATTGTCTTGCCCTCGTTGCGGAGATCTTCACCGGTGAAAGACTTCAGCGGCTTGCGCTGATCCGGCGCGTACGTGATTTCCTTCTGACCGCCTGGGGCAAAGAACTCGAAAGTACCGCCGGTAGCTACGGCATTCTGCGCGTTATCGGCATCTTGACCGCAGCCCGCAAGAGTGGTCGCTGCAACGAGTACAGCTGCCGCCACGGGGAGGAATGTGTTTTTCAAAGCTCTGCCTTAAATCGCCTGTGCAGGTGAAGAATAGAAGATGTCGATCAGCTGGTCGTCCTGGAACACCAGGGAGGTGACCGAAGCCAGATCGCATTCGCGATCCCACGGGGCGTGCGCGAGGCGCTTGCCCAGTGCGGTGCGCTGCACCATCACGATGGGCAGCTGGTGAGAGACGATGATGGCCTCGTGGCCTTCTGCCTTCTGACGTGCGCGCTCGACGGCGTTCATCATGCGCGCGGCAATCTCTTCGAAGGGCTCGCCCCAAGAAGGCTGCAGCGGGTTACGCAGCAGCGGCCAGCGCTGTGGGTTCCACAGCTGGGAGTTCCAGCCCTTGGTGCGCAGGCCCTCGAAGCGATTGCCGGACTCAATGACGCTCTTGTCGACGTCCACATCAAGGCCGGTCACCTTCGAAATCGGCTGCGCGGTTTCCTGCGTGCGCTGCAGCGGGGAGGCCACCAGGTAGGTGACGTCGTGGCCGCGGAATGCCTCTGCCGTGCGCGCCGCCATGGAGTGTCCACGGGAAGACAGGTGGTAGCCCGGAATGCGCCCGTAGAGGATCTTGTGTGGGTTGTAGACCTCACCGTGGCGAACCAGATGGACGATGGTTGTCGACATAAATGCTCCTTTCGCTCTTTACGTGAGCTGCTGCGCTAGTGCGCAAGTAGACTAGCGCACTACTGCGGGCGAACTGCCGCTGCTGCCGCCTGCGCTGCCGGAGCAAGCGCCTTTTCGATTACCTCAAAATCATTGTCGGTCAGGGCGTCCGAAACAAACCAAGTCTCGAACGCTGACGGCGGAACGTAGACGCCGCCCTGCAAAAGCTCGTGGAAGAACGGTGCAAAGCGCCAGGTATCGGCAGCCTTCATGTCGTCGAAATTATTGCCCTGCCCCTCTGCGAAGCGGATGGAGAACATCGACGAGGCACGCTGGATGTTATGGGCCACGCCTTCCTTATCCAGGGCAGCGGTGATAAGGCCGGTGAGGCGGTCTGCATTGGCAGCCAGACGTGGGTAAAGCTCTTCGTTTGCCAGCTCGAGGGACTTCAGGCCAGAAGCCATTGCCACCGGGTTACCGGAAAGCGTGCCCGCCTGGTACACCGGGCCAACCGGTGCGAGATAAGCCATGATGTCGGCGCGGCCGCCAAAAGCTGCTGCGGGCAGGCCACCGGAGACAACCTTGCCGAAGGTGACCAAGTCTCCCGCCACATTGTCGACGCCGAACCACCCCTTGTGGGAGGTGCGGAAACCAGTCATGACCTCGTCGAGGATGAGCAGCGCGCCGTCGGCATGCGCGATGTCCTTCAGCGCTGCGTTAAAGCCTTCTACCGGGGCGACGGTGCCCATGTTGCCGGCCGCTGCTTCAGCGATGATGCAGGCGATTTCGCCTGGGTGCGCGGCAAAAGCCTCGCGCACGGCAGCGAGGTCGTTGTAAGGGACCACGATGGTGTCGGCAGCGGAAGCGCCGGTGACACCCGGGGAGTCAGGAAGGGCGAAGGTGGCCACACCAGAACCAGCAGAGGCCAACAGGGCGTCGACGTGGCCGTGGTAGCAACCGTCGAACTTCAGCACCTTGGCGCGGCCGGTGTAACCGCGGGCTAGGCGCACTGCGGACATGGTGGCCTCCGTGCCGGAGTTGACCAGGCGGACCTGCTCTACTGCGGTGCGCTCCACAATGCGCTCTGCCAGCAGGGTTTCCGCCTCGGTCGGCGCGCCAAAGGAGAGACCGTCGACTGCTGCCTTCTGAACAGCCTCCACGATTGCCGGGTGGGCGTTGCCGTGGATCATCGGGCCATAGGAGCTAACCAGGTCGACGTACTCGTTGCCGTCGACGTCCCACAGGCGGGAAGCTTCGCCGCGGGCGATGACGCGGGCCTGGCCGCCGACCGAGCCGAAGGCACGGACCGGGGAGTTCACACCACCTGGGGTGACCTTGGTGGCGCGCTCGAACCACTGGGTGGACTGGGAAACTGGCTGCTGACTCGTATTAGGCATAGCCAACATTGTAACTGTTCTAGCACTATACAAAAGTTGGAGTCTCCTGCGCGTCTTGCAGCACGTTCGCACACTCGCCGTGCGGGCTGTCCACAATGCGGTTACACTGACGGCACCACAAGTTCAGCGCAGGGGGTTGCGCTGGCAAACGTCACAACTTCGGGGGAAGAATTATGCGTTCGCGCTTGCTTATCTGTGCATTGGGTTTGGGCACTACACTGTGCGTTTCCTGCACAACACACGAGACCACTCCAGTAGCCGTGCAAGAGGACAAGACGGCTCGACCAACCACCTCAAGCGCCACTGCGTGGGATCCCGGCGCGGCTCCGCAACCCATCACCCGCTTGGCACCAGAGACTTCCGCCACAACGGCACCGGAAGTAGCGGCACCAAACCAGGAGCTGCAGTCTGCCGAAAATGCACTCGGCCAAGGCCAACTAGACCAGGAGCACCTGCCTCAAGCTCACACTGTCACCGTCCGCGCCCCGGCCCCTGCGCCACGGCCGGCTCCACGTCCAGCGCCTGCGCCGGGACCTGCCTTTCCGCAGATGCCCAAGCTGCCAGATTTTCCCGTGCCGGCTCTCCCACCTCCGCCAAAGATTCCAACAGCAATCCCGATACCGCCCGAGGTACAGGGAGGTATCGATCAGATCCCTAAGCCACCACCGCTGCCTCGCCCTGAGGACATCTACATTCCGTTGCCTCACTAACCGCATTAGCGAACTTCGCTAATGCGGTTAGTGATGTGATGCGTTTTAATGCACCACATTCAGGCCCACGATGCTTAATGCACCACTTTCAGGCCCACGATGCCGCCGATGATCATTGCGAGGAAAAGGACCTTCCACACGGTAGCGGCTTCGTGGCCGGCCAGGATTGAATAGCCGACAGTGACCACGGCACCGAAGCCGGCCCACACCGCATAGGCGGTGCCCACGGGGATGGTTTTCATGGCCCAGGCCAAGCCGCCCATACGGCTTCGAAAGCACCGGAGGCGATCAGTATGAACCAAGCCATAACTTTTCCTTCTGGCCGTCTTGTCGCGCTACCGGGTACGGCTCCCTCGTCCGGAACGCACAGGCTGCGCGTCTGCGCCTAATCATGGCACACCTGCGCCGGGTAATGGCACACTGGCAGCCATGAAGATTGCATTCCTTGGAACCGGCCGCATGGGCAGCGAGCTTGCTCGCCACCTCATCCCTAACCACGACGTCACCGTGTGGAACCGTACCGCCGAGCGCGCGCGGCCGCTTGTCCGCGAAGGCGCCACTCTCGCCGCCACCCCGGAGGATGCGGTAAAAGATGCTGAGGTCATCATCACTTCGCTGTTCGGCCCGGATGACATCCGGGAGCGTGTTATCGACACCAACCTCATTCCGGAGGGCGTGACCTGGATTGATACCACGACCGTCTCTCCGGAGGCCGCCCGCGAGTTCGCCGCGGCGGTGGAGTCCTACGTCCATGCCCCGGTGGTGGGCTCCCTTGGCCCGGCGCGAAATGGTGAGCTCGGCGTCTACGTGGGCACGCCTGACGACGCCCGCCGCGAACAGGCCATGGACCTGGTTGAGCCGTGGGCTGGTGAGAACAAGCTCATCGGTGTGGAATCGGCCGCCACCGCGGCAATTGGCAAGCTGCTTGCCAACTTGGCACTCGCTGTTACCGCTGAGGGCCTGCTCGAGGCTCTGCAGCTCGGCGAGTCCGAGGGCCTCGACTCTGAAGTCGTTCTGGAGATGCTCGACATCACCGGCTTGGCATTCATCAAGAACATGAAGGGCCCATTCATCACGGGTGAGCGCAACACCACTCCGGGTGACTTCACTGTCGACGCCCTGTGCAAGGACGCCAAGCTCATGGAGGCTACCTCTTCTAAGCCGCTGCCAGCAGTGCACGCCGCCATCGAACGCTTTGAGGAACAGCAGTCCATGGGCCACGGCGACCAGGACTTCTCTTCTATCTTTGTATTCCGCAACAAGGGCTAGCACGAGCTAGCGGTTGCCGACGATTTCGCGCAGCACCCGCGCCAGCTGCGCGTTATCGCCTGTGTCCTGGCAAAGCCTGCGAGCAGCCGAATTGATAGCCTTGCCATATGCTGAACATCGATGCCACTTACGGACACACCGCAGCCCTCGGCCATCTTGCCCGCGAGTTTGCCTCGGGGCGCATGTACGGCCTCAAGGGAGCTAACGGCTCAGGCAAGTCGACGTTGCTCGCCACTCTCGGTGGCGAGCTCGCAACTCTCGAGGGCACCGTCCGGGTTGATGGGGAGGAGGTGGGAACGAGGGCGTCGGCAAGCGCGGTGCTCACCGTGGCCGACCCCATCTTCCTACCGGACCTCACCGTGGGCGAGCACATCGATCTCATCGCCCGGACCACTGGCGTTGACTTCGCTGAAATCATCGAATTGTGGGCGCTTGAGGAGCTCCTGCCCCACCCCGCCACGCGTTTGTCCGCGGGCCAGCGCCAGCGCGTTTTCCTGACCATCCAGCTCTACCAGCCCGCGCAAGTACTGCTTATCGACGAACCCGAGCGCCACCTCGACGCCGAGTGGACGCAATTCCTCAGCAGCGAACTGCGCCACCTGGCGAAAGAAGGTCGCTGCATCATCGTGGCGTCCCACTCGCCTACCGTCACCGATGCGTGCGATGAGTTGGTGGAGCTATGATGCCTGACACCAACTCTCGTACTGGCATGACACGGGCCCTGTCGAAGTTCGGTGACGTCGTTGGAGCGATCGTCATGTTTGGTTGTCTCCTAGGCGTACTCTTTGGCGTATGGCAATACGCCGCCGACTATTTGCCTTTCGTTGTAATTCGCGCCGACGTTGCTCCTCTACAGGTAACGGGCGGCATCCTGGGGCTGCTGGCGCTGATTGTGCTTCTGGAGGCGCTGTTCCCGCTGCGTGGGATGCCAGGCCCCCGGTGGGTTTACTACCTCCGCCCACAAGGACGCCTGCGGGGCATGGATGCAATTTCAGTTCTGCAGCTGCTCGGGGTCACTGCACTCGTGTTGCTGCTTTGCGTGTCCCTCGGTACATCTCCTCTATTCGCGCTGGCAGCGCCAGCATTACGCATGGCCGTAGGCTGGCGTTCCTTCACCGTTGCGTCACTGCTCGCCGCTGGCCGTTCCCGTCAGGTGAGCAGTTCAGGTGTGAACCTGCTCGACTCTGAGGTCAGCTCCGACGCCCTGGCCAGCCAAAGCATGTGGTTGAAACCGCGGATCGGTTCGTCTGCTTCTTTAGCTGGCCTTTTCGCGCGCCGTCTAAGCAGGCGTTGGTACATCGGTGTCGGCGCACTGGCAGTTGCTGGTTTGAGCCTCGGGTTCGCACCGCACCTGGGTTCGCTGGGCATTCTTGCATTTGCCGCCGCTTGGTCCATGGTGGGTGCGGCCGTAAGCCGCGCAGGTTCCTTTGGGCGGATCGTGGAAGGACCTTGGGCAGAGTGGGGTCTTCCTATGAGCGCTGCGATAGGCACAGCGATTATAGGAACGGTCTTTGTTGCCATCGTGTGGCAGCTTTCACTTGCCGCACTTGCAGTCATCGCGGTAGGCCTGGCGTGGGCCGGCTACACTAGGTCCCGCCCTGCCCGCGTGACGCAAATGAGCATGGTCGATACGGGCGGTTTCGGTGCTTCCTTTTCTCCTGAAGTGGTGGGCTACTTAAGCCGTGGTTGGAAAGGCCTCGCAGTAGTGGCAGTGGCGCTTTTCTTGTAATCTCATTTCCCCACAAACTATGGACAGCACGCAGGCACGCTGCTACCCTTCCTTGCCATGAAGATCCGCTCTTAATTCGAAGCTCACATCAACACCTCTGACTCGAAGGCGGATCGATCCATGCCTATTTCTTTCACTGACCTCACCATTGTGTGGCCCGATGGTAAACCCTGTTTCTCGAATCTCAATGGGACTTTTAGTGCACAGTTCACCGGACTCGTTGGCACCAACGGCTCGGGCAAATCAACGCTGGCCAAGGCGCTGGCCGGGATACTCGAACCAACCTCAGGTACCGTCAGTGCCCCTAGCGTCGGGTACCTCGACCAAGACTTAGGTCTAAAAGTCTCCGATACTGTTGCCGACGTGTTCCACGCCCGTGAAGTATTGGAGGCCATCGAGCAAATCGAAGCGGGACACTACACCGACGAGCTCGTAGAGGTCGTCGGCGAGCATTGGGACCTCAAGGAAAAAATCAGTGCTGCGCTCGCGGCGTCGGAATTGCCCATTTCCTTGGATCGCACAATCGGTAGCCTATCGGGCGGCGAGGCCGTTACTGTCGCGCTTACTGCGCTCTTTTTCTCCGAACCTGACGTGATCATTTTGGATGAGCCCACAAACAACCTTGATGCGCAGTCCAAGGAACTTCTCCTTAGCTTGATCGCTGACTCGCCGGCCCAGGTTTTGGTCATTTCACACGACCGCGATCTACTCAATCACGCAGATTGCATCGCCGAGCTCTACCACGGCTCGTTACGCATGTTTACTGGGAACTATGCCTCCTATGAGGAGGCTATTGACCAAGAGCAGGACGCCGCGCTTGCCGACGTCCACCAGGCCAAGGCCGCCTTACGCAAAGAAGTCCGCCAGCGGTCAGCAATGCAAACGCGGCTAGCCCGGGATGAGCGTCGCGGAAAGAAATACGCGGCCTCCAAGCGCAAGCCACCTCTCGCAATGGGCCTGGACAAGAATCGCTCTCAAAACACAGCTGCCAAGCGCTCGCACGAAGCAGCCCAATCAGTGGCAAGCGCACAGCAGGAGTACGACAAAGCTCAGCTGCGGCTACGCGACGATTCTGCCGTCCATATCGAGCTTCCGAGCACTCAACTGCCTAACGCAACCCACGTTCTCCGCAGTGAGCTACTCAGCATCGTGGGCCCTGAGCGCGTCCGACTCGCAGGCCCCAACGGTTCCGGAAAGACAACGTTCCTCAACCGCGTGGCAAACGGCGACGTCGACTACGCACTAGCCTGTGGCTACTTGCGTCAGCGCATAACGCTTCCCGGCAATAAAAGCGTGTGGGAGTTAGTGACCGAGTCCAATCCTCACGCTGCGCCGCAGTATCTGCGCAATCAGCTTGCGCAATTACTGTTCCAGAACGACAGCGTACACGCTCCGCTTTCCCAGTTATCAGGCGGCGAGCGCTTTCGGGCCGAATGCGCCCGGGTCTTGTTGTCAGACCCAGCGCCGAAGTTTCTACTCCTCGACGAACCCACGAACAACCTCGACATTCCCACCGTGGATTGGCTTATCGACGTCCTCTCTGCATACTGCGGGGCAATGCTGGTGGTGAGTCACGACGAACACTTCTGTGCACGCTTGCTTCTCGATCGCACCGTTGAGCTTTAGGTAACTAGTTTCAGCCTAAGCTTGTATCATTGACACCAATACAATCTGTGCTATATTTACTAATACAACGTTGTATTAGTAAGAACAACACAGAAAGTGAGGGTGCATGTTCATCACCCTTAGCCCGGACTCTGACGTCCCACTGTTTAAACAAATCCACGACAAGATAGTTGCGGCCATCGCTCACGGTCAGCTCCGTGACGGCGACAAGCTTGATCCAGTTCGCCGTCTCGCAGCCGACTTCGGCATCAACCCGGCCACGGTCAAGAAGGCCTACGACCAGCTCGTAGCCGACGGCCTCGTAGAAACCGCTGGACGCTCCGGCACCGTGGTCCGCCCAGGCGCCCGCACTGCAGCCCAATCCCAGCAACTCGACGAGGGCCTCACCCGCGTCGCCTGGCTTGCACGCGCGCAGGGCTTCACCGTTTCCGAAATCCGTGACCATCTCGACGCCATCCTGAAGGAACTACCATGATTTTCGCATTATCAATGGCCGCGGTCACCTTAGCTGTGACGTGGGCCCTGGCGGCAGCACCGGCGATGGCCGTCTTGCCCCTTGGCGTTTCAGTACCCCAAGACAAACGCGCTGAGCCTGCAGTAACTGATGCCATTAAGCACTACCGCTGCCTCGTGTGGGCGATTGGTATCGCCGCCACCCTTATTTCAGTGGCCACATGGAAGTGGCCAGCATTCGCAGCGCTGCCTTCCCTTATCGTCATCTTTGGAGCACTCTTTGCTTACGTTAAATCGCGTCGCCGCATCATCGAGGCCAAAGCCGCGGGCGGCTGGTATGACGATGTCGAAACAGCCATTTCTGCACAGATAACTGCCACGTCGCTGAACAACAGCGCGCTGGCCGACCTCACCGCCCAGCCCCGCTTTCCCTGGATTTGGGTCCTCGGCTCACTGCTCATGACCGCAGCTTCCGCGGGCATCGTTGCCCAAGGCTGGGACACGATTCCCGAGACCATCCCTACGCACTGGGGCGCCTCCATGCAGCCCGACGCCTGGAGCGACAAAGGCATCGGCACTGTATTCGGGTTGACCTTCGTTAACTTCGGAATGATCGCAGTCTTCGCACTGATTTTTTGGTTCGTCTGCACCTCATCGGTCCATTCACGTTCGGACCGCTCCATCAAGGGTCAGCTGCGAAACCGCGCGGTAATGGACGCAACAAACCAGGCAACAGGTTTCTTACTCTTTGCAATCTGCCTACCCATGTCGCAGATTCAGGTTGCCTCCGCATTGCCTCGCTACGCCGGCTGGCTGCCTGTGGGATTCATCGGCGTTATCGTCATGAGCCTGGTCGGGGTCATCGCCCTCATCATGATGATCCTGCGCGCACAAACGCGCATCGATGATGCCCTGCGGGGCGTGAATTTCCCTGACGACGGCAAAGACTCCCCCGATAATGACGAGTTCTACAAGTGGGGCATGTTCTATTACAACCCTGACGACCCAGCCGTCATGGTAGACAAGCGCTTTGGCGCCGGCGTGAACTTCAACTACGCCCGCTGGCAGGCGAAGGTTTTCATGGCCGTCATTCTGCTACTGCTCATAGGTTCCGTCGCTTTGCCAATTTTGCTCTAGCAGCTTGTCGGTGGAGGTTTTTCGTAGGCGGCCTGGCTGGCGAAGGGCGAGGGGTTTCCTGCTCTCTAGCTACGCGAGCAGACGCTGCGCAGCCGCGCGGGCATCAGCGATGACGGCTGGCACGCCCACGCCACCGGACCAGGCACCGGTGGCTTCTATGCCAGGGACGTCGGCAAGCGCGGCGTGCGCCGCGGCAACCGTGGCCAGATGGGTCTCGTCGTAACGCGGGATGCCACCGAACCAGCGCTGGGTGAAGATTTCAGAAACGCCCGCCGCGCGGCCATCGAAACCAGTGATGTGCTGGAGGTCGTCCAACGCGTAATCCACCAGCTGATCTTCCTCAGCGCGCAGCAGTGCGTCGTCGCCAAAACGGCCGAAAGACGCGCGGACCAGGGCACCGCCGCGCTCAGCTAGGTGTGGCCACTTTCTCGAAGACAGCGTAAACGCTTTAGCGTTTACGCCCTCTTGATCCGTGCCCACCAGGATTCCGGTGTTATCGGGCAAGCGGTTGCCTTCCGGATCAGTATCCGAGTCGAACTTGAAGCCCACAACTACGGAGCCGGCCAGCTTCACCTTCTTCAGCGCGGCAGCAGCCGCAGGAGAAAGCGCTGGGAGTAGGCGCGCGGTGGTCGGCGCCGGGGTGGCAAAAAGCACGCGGTCATAAAGGCTGGTCTCGTTTGGTGCGCCCTTCACGCGGAAGCCTTCGCCCTCGCGGGTCACGCCGGAGATGAACGAATCCAGGTGGATAGCGGCCCCGGACTTCTCAGCCAATGCCTCGTAGACCTCGGCGTAGCCGCCGCGGAAAGTTTGGAACGGTGCTCCCTTGCCAGGCGTGCGAGGTCGGGCCTCCTCCATCGCCTTGACTGCGGCGGAAAGGGTCACGGGCCCCTCTGCGGCGAGCTTGTCCAAGGTCGCTGCCAACGCCGGGATGGTGGCGCGCAGCCCCAGGTCGTCCGCAGTGCATGAGTACACGCCGCCCAATAGAGCGGAGACCACGTGCTCGACGACGTCGTCGCCGAACTGCTGGCGCACCAGCTTGCCCACGGACACGTCGCCGCCGATTTCCCATTCAAAGGGCTCCTCGTTGTCGATGCGCTTCGCCGTCTCTTCGGAGACCAAAGGTGCAATGGTGGCCGAGGAAGACGGGATGCCCATCATGCCGCCGGAGGGCAGGGACTGCAGCTTCGAATCCACGTAGACCAGCGGGGAAAGGCCCGATGGGGAGACGAAGGAGTCCGCCAAGCCCAGCTGGGTGAAGAAGTCCACGACCTCAGCGTTGCGGGCGAGGAAGGCCTCCGCGCCCATGTCGGTTGGGCCGTCGTTGAAAGGCACGGTGTAGAGCTTTCCGCCAATACGGCCCTCTGCCTCGTAGACGTCGATCTCGTGGCCCTCGTTGCGGGAAGCGATCTCCCACGCGGCTGTAAGGCCCGCCAAGCCTGCACCAATAATTGCGATCTTCATTAGCCCTCCTCGTGGATGATGGCGACGGCGCGGGTGACAGCGTCGGCGTCAGTGGTAGGTAGTACTCCGTGGCCCAAGTTCCAGATATGCGTATCGATGTCGCCGGCCGCTTGGGCTGCCGCGACCTCGCCCTTGATGGCGCGCACTGCGCCGCGGATGGCGTCGTCGCCAGCGAACAAGAGCGCAGGATCCAGGTTGCCCTGCAAAGTGCGGGCGCTCACGCGCTTGGCTGCGGCATCCATGGAGACGCGGTAGTCCACGCCCATGACTTCAGAGCCGGCCTCGGACATCGCGCCGAGCAGCTCGCCGGTTCCCACACCAAAGTGGATGCGTGGCACGCGGCCCTCAGCAGCTGCGAGGATGCGCGTGGAATACGGCAGCACGAACTCGCGGTAATCACGCTCGTTGAGGTAGCCCGCCCAGGAGTCGAAGAGCTGCATCGCGTCGATGCCCGCCTCCATCTGCAGCTCCAAGAAGGAGATGATGGTGGGTGTCAGGCGCTCCATCAACACGTGCCAAGTCTCCGGCTCCGCGTGCATGAGGGCCTTGGTTTTCTCGTGGTTCTTGGACGGGCCGCCCTCCACGAGGTAGCTGGCCAGAGTGAAAGGCGCACCAACGAAACCAATGAGCGCCTGCTGCGGGTTCAGCTCGTCCAGGATAATGCGGATGCCTTCGCGGACCTCGGGAACGTCCTGGTCCAGGATGGGCAGGTTCTCCACGTCCTGACGGGTGCGGATGGGCGCGTCCATGACTGGGCCGCGGCCGGGAACGATGTTCACGCCTACTCCTGCTGCTTTGAGCGGAACGACGATATCGCTGAACAGGATGGCGCCGTCGACGTCGTGGCGGCGGACCGGCTGCAGGGTGATTTCGGCGAGCAGCTCCGGTATGAAGCAGGAGTCGAGCATGTCGATGCCCTCGCGCACTTTGCGGTACTCAGGCAGCGAACGTCCAGCTTGGCGCATGAACCACACCGGCGGACGAGAGGGAGTGCGGCCAGTGGCAGCGTCGATAAGCGGGGCGTTGTTGAGTCGTGACATGGTCCTCATTATGAATCAAAAGTTGGATACGAATCTAGTTAGCCACACCTTCGCTAGCGGGCCCGCGCATGCGATCCCACGCAAAAGCTAGAAGCGCGGGTTGTGCTCGCGAATGAACTGGTTGGAATCAGGGCGATAAAGCAAGAGCAAAGCCACCGCCAGAACCACTGGAATAACGATGAGGATGAGTCCACCCACACCCAGCGCCATCGCGGCGATGTTGACGAACAGCGTCACCGCAATCGCGATGGTGATGATGCGGCGCGACCACTTGGAGCCGTGCGCTAGCTGCGCGGAGCAAACAGCCATGATGATGGCGCACACGATGTTGGAAATAGCTACGAAGTTGCGGTTGCGGGAAAGGTACTCAGCCACTTCCGGGGAGGCAGCGACTTCCTCAGCGCCGGAGTCGCCGAAGAGGCCCACCATGCCAGAGACCAGCATGATGACTGCAGCAATGACGAGAACCCAGTAGGAAAAGCGCAGCGAACGCGGCCACCAGTTTGCATGGTTCGCTGCCGCAGCAGAGTCTTCCGCGCCCTTCTTCTTGCGTCCTGCACGGTTGTAATCAACCGGCCCCGGCCGGGATGGGTCACCTTTGGGTTGGCCGTTTCCTTGGCCCGGGAACATACTTGTCATCGCCGTGGCTCCTGGTCATAGCGACCGGAGTCGCGCGGGGCATCGTGTTCTGAAGTTTTCTGCTGCTTTTCCAACAGCTCTTTGCGTTCCTGTTCTCGGCGCTCGCGTTCTTTGTCGCGGCGTTCTTGCGCGAGTTCCTGCTCCAGCTTGCGCATTTCCTCGAGCTCGCCGGTGTAGTCCAGGGTTTCTTCCTTCACGGAGAATATTAGACCCATTACCGCAGCTACGCCGACCAAGATCTGCACGGTGCCATCGACCATGATGAGCCAGTCCGGCGCCTCGCTGCCGGCCGGGCTCGAGAGGAAGACGAGCAGCGTGCGAAAAGCAAAGAACAAGGAGAACGCGAACCACAGGCGACGTCCCGTGCCCGCAGACTTCTTGTTCTTGTTCAGCAAGTACAGCATCACCTCAAGGACCACGATGATGACCAAAGAAATCAGGCTGGAGAAGGCCACCGAGCCATAACCGATGATGCTGATCAAGGAGTCGGAGATTTCCTGCCCCGAATCCTTCGCGGCTTCCTCAGCAGTCTTGCGAGCCTCGGCAAACAGCACCGAGCGGTTGAGGAGCGTCATCACCACATTCAGTATCTGGTGAATGACCTCAAAGCCCAAGGCGCCGGCCCACAGCTTGAGCATGAGGCTTACTGCCTCAGGGCGCTCCTTTTCCGGTTGCGGAGCTTGTGGGGCTTGCGGGGCCTGGGCAGCAGTTGGAGCCTGCGGGGTCTGCTGAGGGGACTGAGGAGCCGGGAATGTCACAGATATCCTTTTGAAGGTTCGGTCGCTGTTTGAAGCTGGTGGGCCAAAATCACTTCTGAACTTAGTTCAGAAACTACTTCAGAAGTCGCGCTGCGTCGGTGGCGAAGTAGGTCAGAATCTGATCCGCACCTGCACGCTTGAATGCAGTCAAGGACTCCAGCATAACGGCCTCACCGTCAATCCAGCCATTCTGCGCAGCCGCCTTAATCATGGCGTACTCGCCAGAGACCTGGTACACGGCCACCGGCACGCAGGAGCGCTCCACCGCTGCCGCCAGCACATCGAGGTAAGGCAGGCCCGGCTTGACCATGACGAAGTCCGCGCCCTCTTCGATGTCGAGGTCGATCTCCAGCAGGGACTCGCGGAGGTTGCGCGGATCCTGCTGGTAGGTGCGGCGGTCGCCCTCCAGAGAGGAGCCCACGGCATCGCGGAACGGGCCAAAGAACGCAGAGGCGTACTTGGCCGAGTAGGCCATGATGGCGACGTCCTCGTGGCCGGCCTCGTCAAGGGCCTCGCGGATGGCGGCGATCTGGCCATCCATCATTCCAGATGGGCTAACCATGTGCGCGCCAGCGCGGGCTTGGGAGCGAGCCATGTCCTGGTAGAGCTTCACCGTCTCATCATTCTTGACGCGGCCCTTGTCATCCACCACGCCACAGTGTCCGTGGGAGGTGAACTCGTCCAGGCAGGTGTCCGCCATGACGATGAGGTCATCGCCGAATTCACGGCGCAGCTCCTCGATGCCGCGGTTCAGGATTCCCTGCGGATCCCATGCCACGGAACCGGTCTCATCCTTATCCTCGTCCAGCGGCACGCCGAAGAGGTCCACGCACTTGACGCCCGCATCGAGCGCCTCATGCGCGGCGCGCTTCAAGGAATCGAAGGTGTGCTGATAAACCCCCGGCATGGAGGGGATCTCGCGGGACTCGTCAATACCGTCAACGATGAACATTGGCAGAATCAGATCTGCCGGACGCAGTGTAGTTTCCGCAACAAGCTCGCGGAAAGCTGGGGACTGGCGCAGACGGCGGGGGCGACGAATAAGATCCATAATGACTTCTCCTTTGGGCTCACCCTGTCACAGGCGAGCACGCGTGAAGGCTTTTTCTTGTGCCCCGCTAGTCTACTCAGCCGCAGCGTCTATGCAGACTTGGCGCTCGTCTTACGCTTGCGACGCTTCTTACGCGGCGCAGGCAGGTTGCCAGCGGCGCGCAGTGCGGCGACGTGCTCGGCGAGGGCGTCGATAAGCGCAGGCACCTCAGCGACCTCCGGAACCACATCAACGCGCAGGCCCAACTCCTCAGCCGCGGCCTTCGTGGACGGTCCGATGCAAGCAATGATGGTGCGAGCGTGCGGCTTGCCAGCGATACCCACCAAGTTGCGCACGGTCGAGCCAGAGGTAAACGCCACGGCGTCAAAACCGCCCGACTTGATCATGTCGCGCACCTCAGCCGCAGGCGGTGCCGCACGCACGGTACGGTAAGCCACGACGTCGTCGACCTCCCAGCCCAGCTCCTCCAGGCCGGTCACCAGGGCGTCGCCAGCAATGTCAGCGCGCGGCAACAGCACGCGGCCCACAGCATCGATGTCCTCGACGTAGTTGGGGAAGACCTCAACCAGGCCCTCGGCGTTCTGCTTGCGCTTATTCGGCAACAGCTCCGGGACCATGCCCTTGGCGCGGATGGCGTCGGCGGTCTTGCTGCCCACCGCTGCCAGGTGCACGCCTGCGAAGTCGCGGGCATCCAGGCCCAGATCGGCGATCTTCTCCCACACAGCAGAGACTGCGTTGACAGAGGTAAACACGATCCACTTGTAGCGGCCTTCCACGATGCCCTTGATGGCGCGGTCCATCTGCGCCGGGTTACGCGGCGGCTCCACCGAGATGGTGGGCACAGACTGCGGGATAGCGCCGTAGCCAGCCAGACGCGCGGACATGGCAGCCGCCTGCTCCTTGGTGCGCGGCACGAGCACGCGCCAGCCGTACAGCGGGCGATTTTCCCACCAGGAGTACTTAGAACGATCGTCGAAGCTGCGGCCCAGGGTCACCACGAGGTCACCCGGCAGCTCGGCGTCGAGCTTGCCCAAGGTGCCCAAGGTGGTCTCGTGGGTGCGCTGCAGGCGGGTGGTGCCATGCACGGTGACGTAGGCTTCCATGTCCGCGGACATGCCACGGTCGATGAGCTCGCGAGAAATCAGCGGCAGGTCCTCAGCAGTAGCCTGCAGTACGAGCGGCTGCGTCGCACTTGCCAGGGAGTCCCAATCAGCGCCTTCGGTAATGTCCGCCTCGGTGTAGGTCGCGCCCAGCGCCAGACCTGCAAAGGAGGGGACGGTGGAAGGCAAGGACATGCCCGGAACAACCTGGAATTCCAGGCCTGCCGCGGCCACGGCGGAAATCTCCGCTTTGATGGACTCGCGGTTGAGCGGGTTGCCGCTTACCAGGCGGATGACATCGAGGCCGTCGGCTTCAACCAGCGCTTCACGCATTTGCTTGACGACGTCTTCCCCATCCGGGGCATAAAAGACAGCTGCGGTAGGCGCGGCAGGACGCGGCGGCTTGCGGCGTGCGCCAGCCTCCTTGGCCTCGGCGCAGATGCGTGCGTACTCGGCCTCGGCGGCGTCGAGAAGCTCCTGCGGCACGGGGACCGCACGGGCGACAACGTCGCGCACTCCGGAGGAAACCTCGGCGTCGACAATAGCGATGGCGTTCGCCTCGAGAACCTCGCGGGCGCGGACGGTCAACAGCTCAGGGTTGCCTGGGCCGGCGCCCACAAATACGACTTTGCCCAGTTCAGACTGGATGTCCGGCACAGCGTTGCTCATAAGGTTCTTTTCTACGTTTGGGTCTCAGGCGCCCCGCACGGACATGATCGTGCGCAGCGTTTTCCCTGCTACCAGCGGGCGGTGTTCTTCACAGCGTATTAACGGCCAAAATCCCAGGCCAGAAGTCCTGGGATCTGTTTAAGGGGGGCCAAATCATTGGAGGCCAATGATCGTGTGCTAGATACACCTTAAATTATCAAGGCCTAAACAAAAAATTAGTTGCCCAGCAGCTCGGCTGCACCGCGGGAGAAAAGCTCCTCGGAGACAGCGCTGCCCAGCTGGGCTGCATCGCTCAAAGGTCCCGTTGCGGAAGCCAAAAGCTGACGCGATCCGTCTAGGGCGAAGACGCCACCGCGCACGGTCAGCTGACCGTTCTCTATGGTGGAGGTTGCAGCCACGGGCGCGGTGCAGCCTGCCTCCAGGCGGGAGAGGACAGTGCGCTCGCCGAGGGAGGCGGCGGAAGCCTGCTCGTCAATCAAGGTCTCGATGGCACGGGCTGCGGCGGAGTCCTTGACTGCCTCAATGGCCAGCGCGCCCTGCGCTGGGGCCGGCATGAAGGTGTCCGGGGCAAAGACCTCGCTGGCCATATCCTGGTAATCGGCACGGACTAGGCCCGCGTAAGCCAAGACCACGGCGTCGAGTTCACCGGAGGTCACCTTGCCCATACGGGTGTCGATGTTGCCGCGCAGCGGCTGAATGTCGAGGTCTGGGCGCATCGCCTTGAGCTGGCTAATACGGCGCGGCGCCGAGGTACCCACGCGGGCCCCCTCGGGCAGCTGCGCTAAGGTCAGGCCGTCGCGTGCCACGAGGGCTTCGCGCACGTCTTGGCGCTCCGGCACGACGAGGAGGAAACGCTCGTCGGCCGCGGTGGGAAGGTCCTTGAAGGAGTGGACCGCGATGTCGCACTCGCCACCGTACAGCGCCTCGCGCAGGGCCTGCGTAAACACGCCCACACCGATGCGCTCGACGGGCGCCATGTTGACGTCACCATGGGTGGTGACAATGTGCAGCTCGGACTCAAAGCCGTTGACCTTCAGCCAGTCGCGCACGTGGCCCGACTGCGTGGTGGCCAGCTTGGAACCGCGAGTACCGATCTTGAACATAAAAAGTTTTTCCTCTTACTTGGCGTTGTTCTCTTGGCTCTTTTTGACTTCACTCAAGTCGGGCAGCTGGTCGACGTCGACCGCCACACCTGTGCCTTCAATCTGCAGGCCAAAGAGTTCCTGCAGGGCCGTCTCGTGGCTGACTGTACCGGAGTTAGCAGCCAGTTGCTTCGCACGAACGGTCGGCTCGTGCAGGAGCTTGTCCACCACGCGCTTCAAGGCGCGGTTGACGTCATCCATCTGCTTATCATCGAGCTCCGGGTGCTTCTGGGTCAGGCGCGCAACCTCGCACTCGACGAGGTCGGCGGCGCGGCGTCGCAAAGCAGAAACCGCGGGCACCACGTCGCGCACGCGTTGTGCGGAAGCGTAGGCCTCGAGCTCCTCGTTCACGATGCGGCGTGCCTGCGCGTGCGGGCTCGTACCAGCAGCGATGTCGGTATCCGCAGCGCTCAGGGAGCGGCTCAGGCGCTCAATGTTGACCAGGTCCACACCTTCAGCCTCCGCAGCTGCGTCCTCGATGTCACGCGGCAGGGACAGGACAATGAGCATGAGGGTGCGGCCGGTGACGCCATGCTTGGCGACGTCGTCTGCCTCAATGGTGAAGTTCTGTGCACCGGTAGCGGAGATGGCAAGGTCTACCCGGCTAAGCGCACGGGCGCGGTCTTCAAAGTCGATGACCTCGGCGTGAACCCCAGCCTCATGGGCATGGGAAGCCAGGCGCTCTGCGCGCTCGCGGGTGCGGTTAGCGATAATGAGCTCCGCGCCCAAGCGGCCCGCATGCGTTGCCGCGAGGGAAGCCATGGCCCCTGCCCCCAGAATGAGCGCGGTCTTGCCGTGGAGATCCTCTACGCCCATGCGCTGGGTGGCCTGGTCGAACGCAAAGGACACCATGGAGGAACCGGCCTCGTCGATCTCGGTTTCGGTGTGTACTCGCTTGCCAGTGTGCAGCGCGGACTGGGCCAAGGCGTGGATGCGCGGGCCCACAGTTCCTTGCTCAGCCGCGGACTGGTAGGCGGTGCGCACCTGGCCGATAATCTGCTGCTCGCCCATCACCATGGAGTCAAGACCGGAGGTAACCGTCATGAGATGTTCAGCAGCCGCGTCGGCATAACGCACATACAGATAACCGCGCAGCTCATCTTCCGGGACACCAGAAACCTCGGTCAGGACGTGCACGACGTCTTGGACTCCGGTGTGGAAGGAGTTGGTGACCGTGTATACCTCCATGCGATTGCACGTGGAGATAATCATGGCCTCGGACAGAGATTGTGCAGAAACCAGCTCCCCGCAAGCGGTCGTTTGCACCGCGGCATCCATGCTTAGCTTCTCCAGCAGCGCTACTGGTGCCGACTGGTGGGACATGCCCACGACGAGCACACTCATGCACAATCCTCCACTTTCAGATCAACCCTTTGATTGATGCAAATCAACCAAAAGACTACTAGTTGGTTCGGAAAAATCCGAACTAAGGCAGTACTAATTCGCCTGAATCAATTAAGAAGCGAGCTCCGCGGCCAGCTCGTCATTGTCGACTTCCCAGCAAGAGAACTCCTCGCCGTCAATAACCACAACGGGCACGCGGTCGCCATATTCCATGGCCAGCTCTTGATCCTCATCGACGTTGCGCACATTAAATTCGGCGTCAGCAGCCTCCACGACCGGAGTGATTTGTTCCCGGACTCGCTTGCAGGAACCGCAGGTAGTACGGACCATCAACTCGACGACGCGGCGCGACATATAACTATTTTCTCCTGACTTAGACGCTCGAAAAGACGCCATTGGCCTAAAGGTTTACTATGGACACGATAGTCTGCCACACCGTCGAAAGCTGCATGCGTGTCCGCATCCTCTAGTTCCCCTGGGGCCTCCCAGCCCCCTACCCCACCCATAATGCCCAATTCTCCGCGCGACTTCCTTGCAAACTGGACAGCCAGCCGCGGCAATCTCCGCAACTTCTTGGAGAACCAAGCCTTTGCTCCGCTTGATGATGAGGCGCAAAAGGCAGCAGGTGAAGCCGCTGCCAGCGCGGCGGTGGACAGCATCTTCGGGCTGGACCTTAAGTCCTACCACTCGGGCGTGGACTCTGTGCAGGGCTCTTTCGAATCCGCTGGCGCAAAGAAGATCACCCAGCCGGACCCCGACATCCCGCAGGACGCCGGCGCGGCCGCCTTCTTCGACGTGGACAACACGCTCATTCAAGGCTCCTCGCTCGTGGCCTTTGCCTTTGGTTTGTACCGCAAGCGTTACTTCAAGCTGCGGGAGATCCTGCCGATTGCGTGGAAACAGCTGAAATACCGCGTCTCCGGCAGTGAGAACGCCGACGATATCGCCGCCGGCCGCGTTCAGGCCTTGGAGTTTGTCAAAGGCCGCACAGTGGAAGACATGGTGGCACTGTGCGAGGAAATCGTGGACGCCTCGCTGGCTCGCCGCGCCTACCCGGGCACCAACCAGCTGGCGCAGATGCACATCGCGGCCGGCCAGCAAGTGTGGCTGGTGACCGCGACCCCGGTTCAGCTAGCCCAGGTTCTGGCAAAGCGCTTTGGCTTCACTGGCGCTCTGGGTACTGTCCCTGAGGTTGTCGATGGCAAATTCACCGGCCGTCTCGTGGGCGATATCCTCCACGGCCCCGGCAAGACCCACGCAGTCGCGGCATTGGCCACGATAGAGAACCTCGACTTGGAGCGCTGCACGGCCTACTCTGACTCCGTAAACGACGTTCCCATGCTCTCGATGGTGGGGACCCCCGTGGCCATTAACCCGGACTCCAAGCTGCGCGACGTGGCTGAGGACAACGGCTGGCTCATCCGCGACTACCGCTCGGTGCGCAAGGCAGTACGCACCTACGGCCTGCCTGCCATGGCCACTGCTGCCTTCTCCTACGGCAGCTGGCGTTTGATGCGCAAGTAAGGAATCAGTCAACTCCCGGGCTAAGTAGCAAGAAGGCCCTGACTCCCAAAGGAGCCAGGGCCTTAATGTTTACTTGCCAAGCTTACGACGCTGAACGCGGGTACGGCGCAGCATCTTGCGGTGCTTCTTCTTGGACATGCGCTTACGGCGCTTCTTGATGACAGAGCCCATAGTAGGTTTCCTCACTTTCGAGATCAGTACGTACTAAACCTGCCAGCAACAGCCTGGAAATGGCCGCTAAGGTGCACTTCTCAGCAACCCCGCACTCTCCTAGGAATGCTCCTCGGAAAAAGCGGAAGACGCAGGACCGCTGGCACGAATGGTCACTATCTTACCCAGAGTGCACCTGAGCACCAAAAAGGCAGCGCCCACCACCGCAGACCAAGCTGGTCAACAGAGGTGGGCGCTGCAAAGGCGCGAGTAAATTTAAGCTCCGTAAACGGAAGCCTCAAGGTACTCGTTAACAGCAGACTCGTGAACACGGAAAGAGCGTCCAACGCGAACTGCCGGCATCTCGCCTGCGTGAACCAAACGGTAGACAGTCATCTTGGAGACTCGCATGATCTCTGCGACCTCGGCGATGGTCAAAAAGGTTCCCTTATCTTCATTAGCCATAGTTAATCTAACCCTTCAGCCCGTGACGCGCTGTAGGCTTCCCCTCCCACAGGACATTCACGCACGTGCTTGTACTAGCCTAGCGTGAAACCTGTGACTAATGCGACCCAAGAGCCAAATTTTTTCTCAGGTGTCCCCCAGCTAACCTCAAACTCCCCGCACAACTGGTGTCACACCAGGATCACGCTATGAAGAATTTGGTCCACTCAAGGGGACACCCGCATAACAACGATGTCGTTTAAGGCCACAAAAGTCGGGTTCCAGCCAAGCTCCTTGGCGCGCTGCGCGCAGGCCTCAGCCGCGCGGTAGAAAGCACCTCGGATACCCGACTCTTCGAGCTCGCGGATCGCAGCAGCCGTAGTGCCACCAGGAGAGGTCACTCCAGCGCGCAACGCAAGCGGTTCGCGACCTGAGTCCACGAGCATCGCTCCTGCGCCCGCTGCGGTCTGTGTGGCGAGCTTGGTAGCGACGTCGCGTGTAAGGCCCAGCTGCACACCCGCATCAATCAGAGACTCCACCACGAGGAAGAAGTACGCCGGTGCCGAACCCGCCAGCGCGGCAGCAGCGTCGATGTCCTTCTCGGCCACCACAGCCACTTCACCGACGGCCTCCAAGAGCTTGACGACGCCCTCAAACTGCTCATCGCTCACGTGGGTACCCTTAGTTGCCGTACTCATGCCCTTCCCCACGAGCATCGGGGTATTTGGCATAACACGCACCACCGGTACGCCCTCACCAGCCGCAGTCTCCAGCTTTTCGAGCTGAACGCCGGCCGCAAGTGACACAGCGACGGCGGTCTTGGGCAGCTCGGCCTCCGCAAAGACTTCTTCGATGGCATAAGGCTTGACGCAGCCGAACACGAAGTCCGCATCCTGGGCGGCTTCCTTGTTATCGCTGGCCGTCTTCACACCATAGGCCTTCTCCAGCTCAGCGCGACGCTCCTCGCGACGATTAGTCACCACGATGTCTGCGCCGTCGTAGCCCGCATTCACGAGTCCAGAAACGAGCGCCTCACCGATTTGTCCTCCACCAAGTACTGCAATCTTTGTCATGGACACCACAGTGCCAGAAAGCCCGAAGTCTGGCCAAAGCCCACTGTTGGCAAACAAAAAGCGCGCCCCCGTTCTAGTGAACGATGGGGCGCGCTGTGCGTTAAGCGTGGCCGCTCAACCTTGGCGATGAGCGCGGTGGTGCTACATCACGATGAGCAGCGGGCCGAAGGTCAGCACGAGGCCAACGAATGCAGCCAGCGTCATCGAAATGCCGTCCCGGTTGGTGCGCAGTACGTGTACGAGCGCCACCATGAGAGCAGTAACCGCAATGGCGAGGATTGCCACAACAGAGCGGGAGAAGCTATCCCACAGGATTTCAAAGCCCTTAAAGACGACCGCACCAAGAACGATGCCAATGAGTGCAAGGAGAAGTACGGAGAACGGGTTGAGCTTCTCGTCCTCTTCCTCGAAGTCCTCCTCGGTCTCAACAACGTCAGTCTGGTCCTTCTTGTCCAGCTCCTTCTCGCTTGCCTTTACCGAGACACTAGCTTCGGTTGCGCCATCGGTGGGCGGGGTCAGGGCGTCGTCAAGCTTGGTGTCGGATTCCTTCTCCGCAAGCGTGGCCTCAGCCTTGTCCCCCTTCACCGCGTCGCCCTTAGCGACGCCGCCCTTAGCGACGCCGCTCTTAGCGACGCCGCTCTCGGCAGCGTCAGACTTAGCTGCAGCGCCCGCGCCTGCTGCTGCCGCAGCAACGCCAGCGCCGGCCGCAGCGGACTGCTTAGGCGCGGACTTCTCGTCCACGCGCTTGATGACGTGAGTGTCCTCAGTGGAAGGCTGGAATGCACTCTCCGTCTTAGCGTCCTTGACCTTGTCGCTCTCCGGCGCTTCAGCCTTCTTGGAGTCTTCTTCCTGCTTCGGTGCAGGAATGACCGGTGCGGTCTCGTCGATGGAAACGCTGGAGTGCTTCGACTGGGCCGGGGTGGCCGTTACCTTCTCAAGGTTGCCGGTAAGTTCGGCAACGGACACGCCACCGTCTTCCAAGCTACGGCGGCGGCGACGACGGCGCGAGCCGCCCTCAGATTCAGCACCAGCGTGCTCCTTCGCATTACGTGCGAGGAGCTCCGCTACTGTCAACTGTTTTTCATCAGCCACGTCTAATTCCTATTCCAGTCCCTTATCGGTGCGTCGCAGAATCACGCCTTCACGGAGTGCCCACGGGCAGATCTCCAGCTTCTCAATGCCCAAGGCGCGCATGCTTGCCTCGGCCACCAATGCGCCTGCGACGATTTGATGCGATCGGTTAGAACTTACTCCTTCAAGGTCCGCTCTGTCTGCTGCAGTCATGCGGGAGATGAAGGAAATGAGCTGTCGCAGACCCGGTGCAGTCAGCGTACGCTTCACATACGGACCCGCCGAAGAAGGCGCAGCACCCGTCAATCGGGCCAGCGTACGGAAGGTTTTCGAGGTACCCACCGCAAGGCCAGCTTCGCCCATGGCACGCATCTGCGAAGTCGCACTTACCAATTCAGCATCGATATAGTCACGGAGCATATTGACCTTAGCCTTTTCAGGCGGATCGGTATCAAACCAATTGTGGGTCAAGCGGCCTGCACCCAAGTCAAGGGAAAAGGCCAAGTCAGGGTGTTCATCGGCACCCGTGGACAGCTCCAGGGAGCCACCACCGATATCGAGGTTAGTGATGCGGCCAGCCGACCAGCCATACCAACGGCGAACCGCGAGAAACGTCAGGCGCGCTTCTTCCTCACCAGAGAGGATTTCCAGGCGTACGCCGGTTTCCTTCTCCACTGCGTCGAGCACGTGCTCCGAGTTCGGGGCAGAGCGAACCGCCGAGGTAGCAAAAGCCATGAACTCATCACAGCCCAGCTTCCTTCCCAGCTCATTCGCTTCACCGACGGCAGAAATCAGCTTCTTCAAGCCTTTTTCATGGATGTTGCCATCCTTGTCCAGCTGCTCCACAAGGCGCAGTGGGGTCTTCCAATCGCTCATCGGGCTCGGGCGTCCGCCCGTTGCGGCGTCTACCGCAACGAGATGAACGGTGTTGCTTCCGACGTCTAATACACCTAATCGCACACTCCTAGAGTAGTAGGTCTACCGTGGGTAGGTGTGAATCGCCCGAAATCTAAAGAGGTCTACCTCGGTTTTCCAGCTACCTCCCCCGCCGCCGCATCCATCCTCGCGGGCCGCGAAGAGGCTCCTGATTTTCCGCGCGAATGGTTCGAATTCACCAACCCAGCGGACCCGCTCCACGTCTTCTCCATCGATCTGACGTGGGTGGAATCGCACTACACGTGCCAATTTGGGACCTCAGCCTGCCACGGCATCGACAAGCAGCAGACCGACGTCGGGTGCTGCGTCCATGGCGCCTACATGGCCGACGAGACCGATAGGGAGCAGCTATACGACGCCGTCGAGCGCATGCCCGCCAAGTATTGGCAGCTGCGCCCGGCGGGGGTAGATAAATACCTCGCCGAAGAAGATCCCACCGAATTAGAACCATGGCTGGTGTGGGACGAGCTCGATGGTGATGACGGCGAACCAGAACCCGCGCTCAAGACCCCCATCGTGGATGGCGCGTGCATCTTTGCCAACCGCGCGGGCTGGGCCACCGGCGCCGGCTGCGCGCTCCACCAGTGGGCCATGGCGGAAGGCGAAGAGCTGACCGTGGTCAAACCGGAGGTGTGCTGGCAGCTGCCGCTGCGCCGCCACGAGGAATACGAGGAGCGCCCAGACGGCCAAGAAATCCTCCGCACCACCATTGGTGAGTATGACCGCCGCGGCTGGGGTGGCGGCGGCGAGGACTTCGACTGGTACTGCTCCACGGATGCAGCCTGCCACACCTCACCAGAGCCGATGTGGCGCTCTCAAAAGACCGAACTCATCGCTCTTATGGGCGAAGAATGCTACGCCATCTTGGCAGATCACTGCGCGGCCCGAGCACAGGCCGCAGCGGCAGGCGTAAAACTCACCCGCCACCCAGCAAGCGTGAAAGCCGACGCTTACTAAAGCTCAAACTTGTAACCGAGCCCACGCACCGTAACTAGGTGCTGCGGGCGAGAGGGCTCAGCCTCAATCTTGGAGCGCAGGCGCTTGACGTGGACGTCGAGAGTCTTGGTGTCGCCAACGTAATCGGCGCCCCAAATGCGATCGATGAGCTGCCCGCGGGTCAGCACGCGGCCCGCATTGCGCAGCAGGTACTCCAGCAAATCAAACTCTTTGAGCGGCATAGATACTTCCTCGCCGTCCACCATGACGATGTGGCGCTCCACGTCCATACGCACGCGGCCGCCCTCCAGAATCTGCTCCTCGAGCTCTTCTTCTTGGGACTCAGCCGAAACGTCATGCCCGCGGCGCAAGACAGCGCGAATGCGCGCGATGAGTTCGCGGGAAGAATAAGGCTTGGTCACGTAGTCGTCAGCGCCCAGCTCGAGGCCAACGACCTTGTCGATCTCCGAGTCACGAGCCGTCACCATGATAACGGGAACCGAGGAGGTGGCACGCAGTTGCTTGCACACATCGGTGCCGGACATTCCCGGCAGCATGAGGTCCAAAAGCACAATGTCAACGGTGTTGTTGGCGAACTGCTCCAGGGCGGTGGGTCCGTCCGAAGCGAGGATTACGTCGAAGCCTTCCTTCCGGAGGAGGAACGCTAACGGGTCCGCCAGCGACTCTTCATCTTCAACGATGAGGATGTTGGTCATTGTGCTTTGTCCTTTCGACGTGCGGCTACGCGAGCGACGGCACGAGGAAGCCCAGGCGCAGCTGAGCCGATGGCACCATCTACTTCATTATCCTGATTCTCTACGTTATCCGCTGCAGTTTCGTCTTTATAAATAGGCAGCTCGATCGTGAAGGTCGAACCCGTGCCCGGCCGCGACCACAGCTTAATATTTCCGCCGTGGTTGGCCACCACGTGCTTGACGATGGCCAAACCTAAGCCCGTTCCGCCAGTCTGGCGGGAGCGGGCCTTATCCACGCGGAAGAAGCGCTCGAAGACTCGCTTTTGGTCCTCCGGGGCGATACCGATTCCGCGGTCAGTCACGCGTACGAGCACGATGTCGGTACCGACGATCTTGAGAGTCACCGACACCGGCATCTCATCCGGCGAGTAGTGGATGGCATTGGAAATGAGGTTGGAAATAGCGGTGATAAGCAGAGCCTTATCGCCTTTGACCTGCACTCCCACCGGCTTGCCGCGGGTAAGTTCAATCTGATGTGAATCGGCTGCCAGCTGGTTGCGGGAGATTGCCTCATCAACTAGTTCATCTAGATTCAGCGGCTCCATCTCCGGTAGCGCCTCTGCGCCTTGCAACTTAGATAGGGAAATAAGCTCGTTGACCATATCCGCCATGCGGCTGGCTTCTTTTTGTAGTTTGCCACCGAAGTACTCCACGGTTTCAACGTCAGTCGGGTCATTAAGCAGAGCCTCCGCCAGCAATGCGATGCCGCCGACAGGGGTCTTGAGTTCATGGGAGACGTTGGCCACAAAGTCGCGACGTGCTGCCTCCATGCGCACGGACTCCGACTCATCTGTGCCGTACACGATGACAAAGCGGTCGTCGTTAAGCGTCAGCGGTTTGACCACCGCCAACACCTGCGTGACGCGGTTTCCCGTGCGGCGCTTGGGGATGGAAAGGTCCAGCGAGCGAGTTTCCTTGTCCTCAAAGACCTCTTCAGCGACCTTCCAGATGTCAGGATTAACAGACCTGTCATGGACCAGCGACATCTCATGCGCAGAGGGATTGGAAAGAATGACTTCCTTTGCCCGGGAGAGCACGGTGATGCCGGTCGGTGCGCCTTGGATTGCGAGGTGCAGCACCTGGCTCACGGTGGTGACCTGGTTTGCATCGGCTTCGTTGGACTTGCGGTAACGCTCCCAGCGCCCGCGGAACCACGTGATCACCGGTAGGGCGAGGCCGCACACGACCACGCCGGCAAAGAAAGCTAAAACTAGTTCCACGAGTCCACTAAAAAGTTAAATAGTTAAAACGCAACAATCCCCAGGGAGTATAAACCCCCTGGGAACTCTATGGAGTCTTAAAGGTACTTACTTGGCCCCCTGTGCGGCAACAGCGGCTGCGCCAGCTGCGGCTGCTTCAGGATCCAAGTAGGTACCGCCTGGGTTGACTACGCTGCCGTCTTCCGCAATCTCGTAGACCAGCGGAATACCGGTAGGAATGTTCAGACCAGCAATGTCCTCGTCAGAGATGTTGTCGAGGTGCTTAACCAGTGCGCGCAGGGAGTTACCGTGGGCAGCGATGAGGACAACCTCGCCCTTCTTGGCGCGCGGAAGGATCTCTTCCTCAAAGTAAGGAACAAAGCGCTCGACGACGTCCTTCAGGCACTCGGTGCGTGGGACCTGGTCGAGGTCTGCGTAGCGCGGATCATTGGACTGGGAGTACTCGGAGGAATCTTCCAGCTCTGGTGGCGGGGTGCCGTAGGAGCGGCGCCATGCCATGAACTGCTCCTCGCCGTACTTCTCCTTGGTCTCAGCCTTGTTGAGGCCCTGCAGAGCGCCGTAGTGACGCTCGTTAAGACGCCAGTCGCGTACGACCGGAATCCAGTGGCGGTCAGCAGCATTAAGAGCGATGTTTGCGGTGCGGATAGCACGGCGCAGGAGGGAGGTGTAGAGAACATCTGGCAGGATGCCCTGCTCCTTGAGCAGCTCGCCGCCGCGCTTTGCCTCTGCCTCGCCCTTTGCGGTGAGGTCAACGTCTACCCAACCGGTGAACTGGTTGGATTCGTTCCACTGGGATTGTCCGTGTCGAAGAAGAATGAGCTTTCCGTTAGTCATGCCTACAAGCATGCCAGTTTTTAATAGTCCGCGCTGCAACTTTTAGCCTTCGGAGGTAACCGAAAACTCCCTACAATGGGCTTTTATTGCTCAAGAAATCTAAATCACAATTAAATGGAAAACACTCACCGAGAGCAGAAGCTGCCATGCACGTCATTCAGATAGCCCCACCCCACTTGGAAACTAACGATTCCCCTTCCCTGGCACTGCGCGTGTGCCACGAGGCGGACAGTGCACTGGTGGGTTATCTCGCGGGCAACGGTGAAATCCTCTCAATTGCTGACCTCGACGTCCCCACCGCCGAAGGCCCCATCGAACGCGAGTGGACCGAAGAGATGCTGCAAGCTGCCGCCGCGCCCGTGGCCGCGGCTGGGGCATGCTGGTCAAGCAGGCGCTCTGGGGCGAAGTTCTGGTGGACTTCTTGGACGAAGTCACTCACGGGTTAAGAATCTGAGCTCCCGACCATGGGAGCCTTCTTCTGCCAGCAGAAACAAAGGGATGCGAGCGCTACCACAATCACGGGTATCGCTACTGTCATTCGGCCGATATTCGTGACCGTCTCCGGCCAAGCGCTAAAGGCTACAGTCCACAATGGAGTATTCGCTAGGACATCTCCGCCCAACGTAAGCGAAATGATCGCAAACACGATGCTCAGAGCAAGCGTGAACGTGCTCCCGAATCGGGCATTTAATAGCAAGCTTGCCAAAGCGATAATGGTGCCCACTGCGATGCTGAGCACGAGGCGGCGAAGCTCATCGCCAAGCGCACCGCCAGCAATGAGCCCAGCAAGCAAGCTGCATGCTGACATTACAGCGACCACGCTGATTAACCAGTAGATCAAGGTGCTTCGACACCCTCGATATTCGAGCAACATCAACGGCCAACTATCGCGCAGTGCAGCCCATCCCAGCACGGGTGCAAGCCCCGATCCGATGGGCAAAATGCCGAACACGAACAGGCCATGGACATAAGAGGCCGGGTAGAGCAAAGCGGTAAACACCATCAGCATTGCGCTGAGAACCATGCAGGCCACTAGCGCTGGTGTCGTAGCCGCAAAGCAAAGCGCTAAAAATGGCCATGGCCGTTGTGCGCAATCCCTTTTAACCACAGCGGGCTTCCATCCCACCCCAGGTTCATTTGCTGCCACTTTCGAGCGTCGGACTAGCCGTGGGTGCCAGCCATCTGGTGCCCAGAGCGCTACTGCAATTCCCACCAGAGCAAGAAGAACACACAAAGCTAGTGCGGTCCACGGTTTCTCAGCTGCCAAAGGCGCACCCGGCTCAAGTGGAACGGAGTTTCGGTGAATACCCATAATCGGCAGTACAGCTCGCACCGGCCACGCAGGCGGGCAAATCCACCAATTGTCGGCTTCCACGACGGGATTTAGGGCAAAGAATAGTTGCCAGATAACAAACACTACGAGTGTCACTACCAAGTTGGTCAGGCGTGCTACTGCTGCTGCCAATCCAGCAATGCCAATCGAGCCGACAAAGCACAGCACACCGACAGCGAGAATGCGTGAGCTATTCTCGCGCGAATAGACGGCCAACCAACTTCCGCCGAAATTAATTACATGAAACACAGCGATGCTGAGGAGGACAACGAGGAGGCGGGCCAACCTTTCGGCATTCAAGAATCGCGTCCTTCGCACCTTCGGAAGCCCCGCCAAACGCATATGCGTCCCGCCAAACCGAGCACGCTTCTCCCGTGCCTCCGCAGCTGCAGCAAACATTGCAACAAGTGGAGCCGCCATCCCAGTGACATACATTGATTGCCACATGAGTACGCCCGTCGCATCGGTGGCAGGAGATGCAAGGCGAGAAAGGTTATATGTCAGAAGGACCAAAGGCACGGCTATCAAAGGCAGCCACACCAACGAAGTACCGCGAGCGCGCAGCAGCTCTGCGCAAAGTTGACGCCTAAACATTGCGTCCCCCTGCGGTGAGGCGGAAGAACTCCTCTTCCAAGTTTCCTACCGGAGCCAAATCACGCAGAGGCCCCGAATAAACGATTTCACCTTGTGCCAGCACAGAAATGTCATCTGCGAGATGAAGTACTTCCCCCAGTTGGTGAGAACTAACTAGAACCGTGCCGCCTCGCGCAGCCCAGTCACGCAGCAGCTCGCGTAGCTCGCTGATTCCTTGCGGGTCAAGGCCATTTTGCGGCTCATCAAGTACGAGCACTTCGGGGTCTCCGAGAATCGCTTGTCCTAGGGCCAACCTAGCTTTCATTCCGGTGGAAAAACTCTTGGCTTTCTTGCCGCCGACGTCCACCAGCCCAACCACAGCAAGAGCCCGATCTGCCTCCTCCGCGGGCAGACCAAGCAATCTTGTGTGCACAAGGAGGTTATTCCGTGCGCTGAGGTGACCGTAGAAAGCTGGTCCGTTCAAGGACGCACCGACCGTAGGCAGCTCACCGATGGTTCCAGAATCTGCAGATGAAAGTCCCAACAAAATAGACATCAGGGTGGACTTTCCCGCGCCGTTTCGCCCAAGCAAAGCATGTACTCGTCCAGGAGTTACTGAAAGCGAGACGTCGTTGAGGACTCGCTGGTTCCCGAACGACTTGGTGACACGTGACAAGCTAAGTGATGAGGACATGAAAGAAGTATGTCGCCGTAGCTTCTTTCCTGTATCCCCCAGCAGAACCAACCTTGGCCTGAAGTTCTCCTACTGCAGTAGGACTTTTTGGCCTAGCAACACCAAAGCCACGCGGTCCCTAGCTTGCAGCTTCGACATGAGCGAGGAAACGTGCGTCTTTACGGTGGTCTCAGCGAGGACGAGTTCTTGGGCAATTTCCCGGTTAGTCGCGCCACTAGTGATCAGCCGCAGCACTTCCAACTCGCGTCGAGTCACCAACGCAAGCCCCTGCCTTTGCGCTGCTGATAGTTCGGCTCGTCCAGCAATCGCTGCGCGATACCCCTCCAAAACGGTTCCGGTCACTCCGCTTGCTAGGACGGCTTCTCCTGCATAAACCGCACGAACAGCCCCAACGAGCACCTCCGGATCAGAGTCCTTGAGGAGGAAACCATGAACTCCCGCGAGCAATGCAGAACGAACCAGCTCCTCTTCATTGAACGTCGTAAGCATGATTACTCGGAGTGAGGCGTTCCTCGCCAAAAGCGCGTTTGCCGCAGCAATTCCATCCATTCCCGGCATCCGAATATCAAGAATCGCAATATCGAGCGAATGCGCAGCTGCAGCCTCGACGGCTGCTTGCCCATCACCGACCGCGGCAACGACCTTAATGTCCCCTGCGGCATTAAGAATGGTTTCCAACGCACTGCGCAGCAGCGGCTGGTCATCAGCAAGAAGTACTCGAATCATTATGTTGTCCTCTGCGGAAATTGTGCTTCCACTAGGAAGTGCCGAGCGTCTCCGGAGGTACGCACCCAGCCACCCAATGCTGTAGCCCTTTCGGCGATTCCCACCAAACCTACACCGGCTCCTGATGTCTCTCCTTGTGGTCTACCCCATGACTCAACACTCAGCGCAGCAGAATCAGAAAGTTTCAGGCGAACTGTCGCCCCTGTCCCTTGGTGGCGAAGCACATTAGTCAGTGCCTCCGTGATAATCCGGACCAAAGCCAATTGGGTTAGCGCAGGAAGAGTCACCGGGGTATTCGGTAAATCTGCGCTGATATCAAGGCCTGCAGCGCGAAAACCTTCCACGACCTTGGGAATATCGGATAGTTGGCGAGATGGCTCGCGCGTTGTCGGCGCCCGTAGCGAGGACACAATTGAACGCACCTCCGCGAGCGCTCCGTCCGCTTCAGTTCGGATAGTTCGCAATGCTTCCTCCGATGTCCCCGAAGCAACAAGACCAGCATTTGCTTGAACTTTGATGAGGGTCAACGAATGAGCTAGTACGTCATGTAGTTCACGCGCGATAAGAAGCCGCTCTTCTTCCTGAGCTTCACGCTGTCGCGCCTGCCGTTCCACCTCCTTGTCACGCAAACGCACCGCAACTACATAAACGAGTAACAAAAGTAGCCAGTGGAAAAGGAAAGTAAATAGAAAATCCGTTCCGCTTCGGTATCGCTCGGTCAGGTCTGGTTGCAGCTTCCACATGAACGGCGAAGCGAAAGTGCCAGCGAACGTTGCGCCGAGAATAGCCTTTGGAATCCACCGTTCTTCACATAAACGCGCAGAAGAATAAACAGCTAAAGGAGCAGCAACCAACCACGGAGAGAATCCAGAATTCGTCGGGAGCGCCAGCATCCAGGTAATTGCCCATGCCCCTAGACAGAAAATCATCCCTACCGGAGCAATGACAGGCCGCGACCGCCAAATGAGAAAGAACGGGACAAAGGCCCACGAAACCACAGCTTGCACGATGTGGATCTCCATAGGCAGCGGCCCCGGTACCAGGGTGTACAAGAGCGCCAGTAGCACGGCCAAGCCCGCAAGCAGCACATCGCCTAAGCGGAGAGTGCGCAAAAAAGTCATGCCTTTAGACATCAAGTCTTTTCTCCCGCTACTTAGTAACCAATTGCCCGGCGCGCATGGCAATCCGGGACCTCGATGTGCAGGGCTTCCTCGTAGATCTGGGCAAGAACGCTTGCGGACTGGGCCCAGCTGAACTTCGCCGCATGCCCCACGGCGGCTTCGCCCATGCTGATGCGCAGCGGGTCGTCGTCAAGCAAGTGCTCCAAGGCATCCGCCCAGGCCTCCGGCGAGTGACCATCGACTAGCTCACCCGTCTCCCCATCCGCCACGGCGATGGGCAGGCCGCCGACGCGGGAGGCGATGACCGGGGTGCCCGAGGCCTGAGCCTCCAAAGCCACCAACCCGAAGGACTCATTGTAGCTGGGCACCGCCACAACGTCGGCCGCGCGGTAAATAGAGACCAACTCCTCCGGCGGACGCGGACTAAGAAAGCGCACGTGCTTGGAAAGCCCCAGCTTGTGCACCAGGTTCTGGTAGTACTCCGGCGTCGAGTTCGCACCCGATGGGCCGCCGCAGAACAGCACGCGGATATTGCGATAACGATCGCGCTCAATGAGCTCAGCGGTTGCACGAATGAGAACCTCCGGGCCCTTGAACTTCTGCAGTCGGCCCACGAAGGCCACGACCTTGGTGTGGATAGGAATGCCCAACTCACGGCGCGAGCGCTCGGTGTTGCGGTCGGTGCCAGGTGTAAACAGCTCGGTGTCGGCGCCCGGCGAGACCACCTTGATGCGAGAAGGCTCGGCGTCGTAATGCTCGACGAGATCGCGAGTCTCCTGCTCTGTATTCACCACGAGGAGATCCGCGTTATCCACCAGCTGCTGCTCGCAGATGCGACGGGCTTCCGATTCCCGGGTGTCATCGGCGGTGCGGTGCGCATTCTTCACAGCAGCCAGGGTGTGCGCGGTATGGACGAGCGGGACGCCCCAGAGATCGCGCAGCAGCCAGCCCACTTGGCCGGAGAGCCAGTAGTGCGTGTGGATGAGGTCGTAATCAAGATTGAAGCACTTGACGAACTGCACGAGCCCACCCGCGAATGCTGCCAGCTGCGTGGGGAGGTCTTCCTTATCAAGACCCTCGTAAGGCCCCGCAACGATGTTGATGACGCGCAGGTGCTCCTCGACCTCGACGGCCTCGCCTTGGCTGGGACGCGTGGCTCGCGTGAAAATGTCGACGTCGACGCCCTGCCGGGCAAGTTGGCGAGCAATGTTGATGACGTAGACGTTCATTCCACCTGCATCACCGGACCCCGGCTGCTCGATGGGCGAGGTGTGGAGTGAAATCATTGCGATGCGCATAGGCATACAGTCTAGTCATCCGGATTCGGGGCTATACTGGCCCATGCTAAAACTTACGCAACCGAAAGGTGCTGAACCCCATGTCGGCATTCGACACCAAGGAATGGCTCCAGTTCTACCCAGAATGGACCCCGCATAACCTTGACTACGGAGATACCACTCTCCTCGATATTTACGACAACAACCTGGCAATCAACCCTGACAAGCCAGCGACTTACTTCTTTGGCAAGACCCAGACCTTCGCGGAGATGGACAAGCAGGTCCGTCGCGCCGCCGCCGGCCTGCGTGCATTCGGCGTGCGCCCGGGTGACAAGGTGGCCATCGTGGCACCGAACTGCCCGCAGTACGTAGTTGCTTTTTACGCCATCTTGAAGCTGGGTGCCATCGCGGTCCTCCACAACCCGCTCTACACTGCGCACGAGCTGGAAGGTCTGTTCAAGGACCACGGCGCCCGCATCGCTATTGCCTGGGACAAGACGGCTTCTACCCTGGAGAAACTACGCGGCACCACCAATCTGGAGACGGTCATCTCCATCAACATGATTGATGCGATGCCGACCGCCCAGAAGCTCGCCCTCAAGTACCTGCCTTTCTTGAAGTCCAAGCGCGGGCAGCTATCGGCGCATGCCAAAAACACCGTCACCTGGGACAGCCTGGTGGGCAATGCCATCGGCGGCGACGGGCGCGACGTCGAGCCTCCGGCGGACATCACCAAGGACACCATTGCCGTCATCATGTACACTTCCGGCACTACGGGGCAGCCGAAGGGCGCGCAGCTTTCGCACGGCAACTTCTTCGCCGTCATTTTGCAGGGCAAGCACTGGGTCCCTGGCCTGGGCGACAAGCCGGAGCGCATGCTTTGCGCGCTGCCTTTCTTCCACGCTTATGGCCTGGTTATGAACGTGGTCCTGCAACCACTTATCGGCGGCGAGCTGGTCATCATTCCAAAGCCGGACATTACGCTCATCATGGACTTGATGAAGAAGCACACTCCGACGTGGGTTCCAGGTGTGCCGACTCTCTACGAGCGCATCGTCGAGTCTGCTGAGGAGCAGAACATCGACATCAAGGGCGTGCGTGCGGCATTCTCCGGCGCCTCGACTTTGCCGGTGGACACCGTAGAGAAGTGGGAGCAATACACCGGCGGCTTGCTGGTTGAGGGCTACGGCCTAACCGAGTGCTCCCCCATCATCGTGGGCAACCCGATGAGCACCGACCGCCGCCCAGGCTACGTGGGAATCCCATTCCCGGACACCGAGGTGCGCATTGCGAACCCGGACAACCTGGATGAGACCCAGCCGGACGGCGTCGAGGGCGAGGTCCTCGCACGCGGCCACCAGGTGTTCAAGGGCTACCTCAACAACCCGGAGGCCACCGAAGCCGCCTTCCACAACGGCTGGTTCCGCACCGGTGACATGGGCATCATGGAAGAAGACGGCTTCATCCGCCTGGTCTCCCGCATCAAGGAAATCATTATCACCGGCGGCTTCAACGTCTACCCAGGTGAAGTTGAGGAAGTACTGCGTAAGCACCCTGCCATTGACGACGTCGCCGTGGTCGGCCGCCCGCGCTCCGACGGCTCTGAGGACGTCGTGGCCTGCATCGACCTGGCCGACGGCGCGGCGCTCGACCCAGAAGGCTTGAAGGAATTCTGCCGCGAGCGGCTCACCCGCTACAAGGTGCCGCGCACCTTCTACCACTTTGAGTCCCTAACGAAGGACCAGATGGGCAAGATTCGCCGCCGCGAAGTCCAGGCCGATCTGCTCGAGCGCCTGAAAAAGGAGAAGGCTGGGCAGTAGCCGCTGCCGCCTCCTCCGGCCGGGCCTTCGGCCGTACTTCCCGGCCCCGACCAGGCCGATTTCCTGACCCAATTCCCGGTCCCTTCCAAAAGCTCCTTTTGCTCAGCCCCCATCACTGGGTAAAAGGAGCTTTTGGCCGTTTTCTGACGAGCTTCTACTCGACATACAACCATTTGAAAGGGAGCTTTTGCACGGGACCAAAAAGAGCAGTAACAGCCTGAAACGACTAATCCCTCAACCGCGTCATAACACGGATCTGCAATAGGACCGGGTAACCATGGCCAATTATCCCGATCATTAGGAGGACTACCGCTGCCAGCCAGCCTTCGGCGGTAACTACCCAAATCGCGCTTTCGCATTGCGACTATGTGCTTGTTCCAACCGATTCGCCAGAGAAAAGCGTTGAAACAATCCACGCCCCAACGTCGGCTGGCAGCACGTGATAGAGAGAAACGGCGCCACAACGAGACCGTAGATTCCCGCAGCCGTGAAAAGTAAAGCAACCACGAAACACTCACCGCTTCCCCGTCTCGGTTCCTGCAAGAACTATGAGTACAAATGTGAATTCTAGCGGCCCACAAACACGGTGAGCCAAGGAGAGACGGCAACTACCCCATCGCAAAAGTTTGGCAGGCAGAAGTGTTTAGTTCACAAAATGGTTATACTGTCCGAAACAAAACTGTTTGCCACCAAAAGGAGTGACGTCATGTCGGATACCCAGCCATCTGCATACAAGTCCAAAGCCTGGCTTGCCAGCTACGCCGAGTGGACCGACCACTCCCTCGAGTACGGTGAACTCACGCTGCTTGATATCTACAATGAGAACTTGGAAAAGCGCGGCAATAGGCCAGCCACCTGGTTCTTTGGTAGGCAGCAGAACTACCACGAGCTCGACGCCCAAGTGCGTGCCGCTGCCGCCGGCCTCAAGGCCTTCGGTATCCGCGCGGGCGACCGCGTGGCCATGGCACTGCCCAACTGTCCGCAGCACATCGCGGCGTTCTACGCGGTGCTCAAGTTAGGTGCGACTGTGGTCGAGCACAATCCGCTCTACACCGCACACGAGCTGGAGGGACTGTTCCAAGACCACGCGGCCCGCGTAGCCATCGTGTGGGACAAGGTGACACCGACCTTCGAGCAGCTGCGTGAGACCACCCCGCTGGAGACCATCGTCTCCGTCAACATGACCGAAGCAATGCCGCGCCGCCAGCAACTCCTGTTGCGCATCCCAATTCCGCCGATTACGGAAAAGCGCGATCAGCTCACTGCCGCTGCCCCGAATACGGTTCCATGGAACGTGCTCACCGGCACCGCCATCGGCGGCAACGGCCACAAGCTCGAGGACGCTACGGTCAAACCCGACGACACCGCGATCATCTTGTACACCTCCGGTACCACCGGTAAACCAAAGGGCGCTGAGATTACCCACGCGAATGTGTGCGCCAACGTCAAGCAAGGCGTGGCCTGGGTTCCTAACTTCGGGGCTAAGCCCGAGCGCATGCTCGCCGCCTTGCCCTTGTTCCACATCTACGGCCTGACTCTCATCGCAGCCCTCGGCGTGTATGTAGGCGGCGAGTTGATACTTACTCCGGCCCCCAAAATCCCGCTCATCATGGACATCATGAAAAAGCACCGCCCAACCTGGTTGCCTGGTGTTCCTACTTTGTACTCCAAGATCATCGAGGCAGCTGAGGAAAAGGGCGCAGACATCACCGGCGTCCACAACTCCCTGTCAGGTGCTGCGGCGCTTCCCCCAGAAACCGTGGAGAAGTGGGAGTCGCTCACTGGCGGTCTGCTGGTTGAGGGCTACGGCCTCACCGAGACCTCGCCGGTCCTCACAGGTAACCCGATGAACAATAACCGACGCCCAGGCTACATCGGCATTCCGTTCCCGGACACCGAAATCCGCATCGCCAACCCAGAAAATCTTGACGAAACCATGCCCGACGGCGAGGCTGGCGAGTTGCTAGCCCGCGGCCCGCAGGTGTTCAAGGGTTACTTCAAAAACCCCGAAGCTACGGAGAACACTTTCCACGACGGCTGGTTCCGAACTGGCGATATGGCTGTCATGGAATCAGACGGCTTTATCAAGATCGTCTCCCGCATCAAGGAAATGATCATCACCGGCGGCTTCAACGTCTACCCAGGCGAGGTTGAAGAAGTCATCGCCACGCACCCAGACGTGGAAAACGTCGCCGTCGTTGGCCTGCCGCGCGCGGACGGTTCCGAGGACGTCGTCGCCTGTGTCATTCTGCGCGACGGTGCCGCGCTTGACCCCGAGGGAATGAAGGACTTCGCCCGCAAGAACCTCACTCGCTACAAGGTTCCGCGCACCTTCTACCACTTCGAGCACCTCGCCTCCGATCAGCTGGGCAAGATTCGCCGCCGTGAAGTCCAGGCAGACCTCATCGCCCTTCTCGAAAAGAATAAGGCGAAGAACTAAAGCAACCACTCGCTAACGTTGATTCGCTTTTTAGGCAAAAATTTCAGTTAATTCCCCGTTTGCACCTTTTGCGAACGGGGCTTTTTCTAGCTAAAACAAGGCGAATTCGCACCTTATAGTGACTTCCCCCCAGAAACTCACCAGCATTAGCAAGTCTTTCAATACTTAACACGTTAGTTAACTCACATTAGCAACTACACTGTGTTGTAACTAATACTTAGCCTCAGAAACTGAAAGGCATGATCATGGGAGCTTTTGACAACGCCGCTTGGCTTCAGCACTACGCCGAGTGGACCCCTCATTCCATCGACTATGGCGACACCACGTTGGTTGATATCTATACCAACAACCTCACGGTTAATGCCGCAAACCCTGCGACCTACTTCTTCGGCAAGACAATGACCTACGCGGATCTCGACGCCCAGGTTCGCGCCGCCGCCGCCAGTCTCAAGGCCTTCGGCATCCGCCCAGGCGACAACGTCGCCATCCTTCTACCCAACTGCCCGCAGCACCTCATCGCCTTCTACGCCATTACCCGCCTCGGTGCGACAGTCGTGGAACACAACCCGCTGTACACCGCCCACGAGCTCGAGTCCCTGTTCCAAGACCATGGCGCCCGCGTAACCATCGCCTGGGACAAAGCCGCCTGCACGCTCGAAAAGCTGCGTGACGTCACCAACCTCGAGACGGTCATCTCTGTGAACATGATCGACGAGATGCCACCCCTCCAGCGCCTCGCGCTTAAACTCCCGCTCCCACCGCTGAAGGCCAAGCGCGAGGCCTTGTCCGCCGACGCTCCAAACACCGTCCCGTGGTCCACCTTTATCAGCACCGCCATCGGTGGCGACGGCCGCCGCATGCAGTTCCCCGAGATATCGAAGGATGACATCGCGCTCATCCTCTACACCTCAGGAACTACCGGCAAGCCCAAGGGCGCCCAGCTCTCTCACGGCAACCTCGCCGCCAACGCCTTGCAGGTCGATGCCTGGGCCCCAGACCTCGGCCGCGGCCACGAGCGCTTCATGGCTGTGCTGCCCATGTTCCACTCTTATGGCTTCACCATGTCCATCACCTTAGGAATCCTGGCTGGTGCGGAAATCATCCTCCTTCCTTCACCGCAGCTCCCGCTCATCATGGACATCTTGAAGAAGCACACCCCCACTTGGTTCCCAGCCGTACCCACTATTTACGAAAAGGTGCTCGCTGCCGCCAAGGAAGAAGGCGTCGAGATCAACGGCATCCGCTACGCCATCTCGGGCGCTGCCACCCTGCCCGTACACACTGTCTCCGAGTGGGAGACTGATACGGGCGGCACGTTAGTTGAAGGCTACGGTCTTACCGAAGCCTCGCCGGTCGTCACCTGCAATCCGCTGACCGACGCCCACCGTGCCGGCCACATCGGACTCCCCTTCCCAGACACTGAGGTCCGCATCGCGAATCCAGATAACCTCGACGAGACTCAGCCGGACGGCGTCGAAGGCGAGCTTCTCGTCCGCGGCCCGCAGGTCTTCCCGGGCTACCTCCACAACGAAGAAGCCACCGCCGCCACCTTCCACAACGGTTGGTTCCGCACTGGCGACATGGCCGTCATGGACGAGGAAGGCTTCATCCGCTTGGTCTCCCGCATCAAGGAAATGATCATCACCGGCGGCTTCAACGTCTACCCGGCAGAAGTCGAGGCGATCATCAATCAGCACCCCGACGTGGTCAATGTCGCGGTTGTGGGACGCCCACGACACGACGGCTCCGAGGACGTCGTGGCTTGTGTCATCCTGCGCGAAGGCGCGGCGCTCGATCCGGAAGGCCTGAAGGACTTCTGCCGCGAGCGTCTCACCCGCTACAAGGTCCCGCGCACCTTCTACCACTTCGAGCACTTGGCCTCCGATCAACTGGGCAAGATCCGCCGCCGCGAGGTACAGGCTGATCTCATGGCGCTTCTGGAAGAGCCCGACCAACTCCGCCCGGACCACCACGGCGACTCCGCCACCGACACCAACGCCGACGCACATGCCGCAGCCGGCCCGGCAGATGCCAAGTCACCCCCCTCCACTCAAACATGAGAAAAACCTCACATTAAAACGCGTCAAACACATACCTACACACAAGTAGGCTACGGTGACGTAATCGCTTTTAGTTTCTTCACACTAACTAAGGGCATTTCAAACGTCACCAGACTTTAAGAGGGAAAATGTCTTTGACTCCATTGCATTCCATGCCTAATCCAGCCGTCATTTTCGCAGGACAAGGCTCCAATTGGCAGGCCACGCTTAACGACGCCGCGCAGGCCCCCGCCACCGCACAGAACCTGCGGGAGGTACTCGCCGAGGCCCGCCGCATCACCGGCCCTGCCGCACGAGCCACCGCCTCGAGCTGCCCAGGCGCCATCGAGCGCCTCGAGCAACTGCTCGAAGGGGATGCTGCTACTGTGACTGGCACTGCCGCTGCCACTGCCGCCGCGCTCGACGCCTCCCCGGCCGTATCCATCCCCGGCATCGTACTCAGCCAAATCGCCACCATCGAACAGCTGCGCAACCTCGGAGTCACCATCAACGAGACCGCCGGACACTCCCAGGGATCCTTGGGCGAAATGGCCGTCGACAAGCCTGCGGAAGCCCTCGCCCTCGCCCTGCTGATGGGCACCGCCGCCAACGTCGTAGGCGGTTCCGATACCCGTTCCCAGATGGTTTCCATCCGTGGCCTTTCCCGTGAATTCATCACGGAGAACCTGCGCGGCAACACGGTAATCGCCGTGGTCAACGCCCGCCAGCACTTTGTGCTCTCCGGCTCCCCGGAGGACCTCGCTGCAACCCGCACAGCGCTCGACTCCGCAGTACAGGCCTTCAACGATTCCCTCGAAGAGCGCACCATCGGCGGCGACCCCCTTGAGCCGCAATACACCGAGCTGCCCGTGGCTCTTCCTTTCCACAACGCCATTCTCGCGCCCGCTGCCGAGCGCACCGTCGAACTGGCCACCGCCTGTGGCCTCGACGCTGAAAACGCTCGCGAGCAGGCAAAATCCATCCTGGTCCACGAGCACAACTGGCCGCACGTCCTGGCTGAGCTGAAGTCTCGTCACTTCATCGTGCTGGATCGCTCGCTGGCCAACATCACTAAGCGCGTCGTCGAAGGCAGCGGCATCGTCGTGGTGTCTGCGGGCAGCCCGCAGAATCTCGATGCCCTGGCAATCCCCGGAAATTCCCTCCCCACGTCCGTGGACTACTCCGAATTCGCGCCGCGCGTTGTCGAGCTGCCGGGCGGCCGCGCGTTTACCCAGACCCGCTTCTCTGATCTCACCGGCCTGTCCCCCATCATGTTGGGTGGCATGACTCCGACCTCAGCTGATGGCGAGATCGTGGCCGCAGCAGCCAACGCCGGGCACTGGACCGAGATGGCCGGCGGCGGCATGTACTCCGACGAGGTCTTCCGTGCTCACCTCGCCGTGATGGAAAAGCACCTGGAGCCAGGCCGCACTGCGCAGTTCAACACCATGTTCTTCGACCGCTACCTGTGGAACCTGCAGTTCGGCCAGGCTCGCATCGTGCCGAAGGCTCGCGCCGCTGGTGCTTCCTTCAACGGCGTGTGCATCTCCGCGGGTATCCCGGAGGTAGACGAGGCCGGCGAGCTCCTCGCCCAGCTTCATGCCGATGGCTTCCCTTACATCTCTTTCAAGCCGGGCACTGCGAAGCAGATTCGCGACGTCCTCAAGATCGCTGCCGCCTACCCGGACGACCAGATCATCATGCAGGTCGAGGACGGCCACGCAGGCGGCCACCACTCGTGGGTCAACCTCGATGACATGCTGCTCGAAACCTACGCCGAGGTCCGCGCGCACCGCAACGTCATCCTCGCCGTCGGCGGCGGCATTTACTCCCCGGAGCGCGCGGCGGACTACCTCACCGGCGAGTGGGCACAGGCCTATGAACTGCACGCCATGCCTGTCGACGCCGTGTTCATCGGCACCGTCGCCATGGCCACCAAGGAGGCTAAGGCCACCGACTCCGTCAAGGACCTGTTGGTGAAAACCTCCGGTATTTCACCAACCGAAAATGATGGTTGGGTCGGTCGCGGTGCCGGTACCAACGGCGTGGCCTCCTCCCAATCGCACTTGTTGGCAGACATCCACGACCTGGACAACTCCTTTGCGGCTGCCTCCCGTCTCATCACTTCTTTGAGCATCGAGGACTACCCCGCCCACCGCGAAGAAATCATCACCGCGCTGAACAAGACGTCGAAGCCTTACTTCGGCGACGTCGAGAAAATGACCTACGCCGAATGGCTCGAGCGCTTCGTCGAACTGGCTCACCCGTTCGTGGACCCCACGTGGGATGACCGCTTCTTCGACCTCCTCCACCGCATCGAGGCGCGTCTCAACAGCGCTGACCACGGCGAGATCGATACCCTCTTTGGCTCCATCGACGAGGTCCACGACGCTCCGGCCGCGGCGGCGCGTTTGCTGGCGGCCTACCCGGAGGCGACGTCGACAAGCGTGTCCCCGCGCGACGCCGCATGGTGGATTTCCCTGCATTACAAGCACGTCAAGCCGATGCCGTGGGTGCCTGCCATCGATGGCGACCTCAAGGTCTGGTTCGGCAAGGACACCCTGTGGCAGGCACAGGACGAGCGCTACACCGCAGACCAGGTGCGCATCATCCCGGGCCCAGTGGCCGTCGCTGGCATCACCAAGAAGAACGAGCCGGTAGCCGAGCTGCTCGCCCGCTTCGAACAGGCCACCACGGACTCCCTGCTGGCCGCGGGCCAGACCCCGCAGCAGGTCTTCTCCCGCCTGCAGGCCGCACAGGACGAGGCCGCCTTCATCAAGGCCGCACCGACCTTGGTCTGGCATGGCCACCTCATGGCCAACCCGGCCTATGAGATGGACGATAACGCCTACAGCCTGCGCCAAAACGCGGACGGCAACTGGGAGATCGTCATCACCGCCGATTCTTATTGGGACTACCTGCCGGAGGACCAGCGCCCGTTCTATGTCCGCGAGGTCACCGTTCCCGTCGATCTTCCCGAGGGCGTTGCTACCGGCGGCTCCCCGGTGGTCTCGGAGGAGCGCCTCCCGGCCTCCGTATTCACCCTGCTCGAGGGCCTGGCCGGCGTGGGTTCCATGTCTGAGCAGGGCGACGAGATCACGCAGATGCCGCGCATTGAAGAAGGTTCAATCAGCGAGGACGCACCTTATGGTGTGGCCCACTACTCCTTCCACCTGCCGGCCTCCTTGCTGGAGGCGCACACCGCAGTCACCGGTGCCGCACTTCCTGCCAGCGAGGACGCCACTGTGGGCACCCCGGACGCCCTCGTCGGCCCCTGCTGGCCGGCCATCTACACCGCGCTAGGTTCGGGCCTTTTGGAGGACGGCTACCCCGTCATCGAGGGCCTGCTCAATGCTGTGCACTTGGACCACGTCGTGGACGTCCGCGTTCCGCTTGCGACTCTCGCCGACGGCCGCCGCATCGACGTCACCTCCAAGTGCACCGCCATCGACGAGTCCGTCTCCGGGCGCATCGTCACCGTAGAGCTAGAGCTCAAAGACCACAGCACCGAAGAGATCGTCGCAACCCAAATGCAGCGCTTTGCCATCCGCGGCCGCGCCACCGGCACCGCGATGCCGAAGCCTGCGCCTGAGTGGGGCGGCGGCAAGTCGGCCTCCAAGGTCGAGTCCACGCCGCGCTCCTTCGTGGATCGTGCCACCGTCACCGCGCCGCACGACATGAACCCATTCGCGCTGGTCTCCGGTGACTACAACCCCATTCACACCTCCTACAACGCCGCACAGTTGGTGAACCTCCAGGCACCGCTGGTCCACGGCATGTGGCTCTCGGCCACTGCGCAACACCTGGCCGCGCGGCACGGTCAGGTCGTGGGCTGGACCTACTCCATGTACGGCATGGTTCAGTTGCACGATGTCATTGACATCGTCGTCGAGCGCGTGGGCCGCAAGGGTATCCACGTGGCCCTCGAAGTCACGTGCCGCATAGGCGGCGAGGTCGTTTCCCGGGGCCAGGCACTGCTTGCGCAGCCGCGCACCGCTTATGTCTACCCAGGCCAGGGCATCCAGACCGAGGGCATGGGCAAGGGCGACCGCGACGCTTCCCCAGCCGCCCGCGAGATCTGGCGCCGCGCCGACCAGCACACCCGCGAAACACTGGGCTTTAGCATCCGTCACATCATCGACGGCAATCCCACGTCCCTGCGCGTCGGCGAGCAGACCTTCGTGCACCCACAGGGTGTTTTGCACCTGACCCAATTCACCCAGGTCGCCCTGGCAGTCGTGGCGTACGCACAGACCGAGCGCCTGCGTGAGAACAACGCCATCGGCTCCAACTCGATGTACGCCGGCCACTCCCTCGGCGAGTACACTGCTTTGGCATCGCTGGCTAACATCTTTGACCTTGAAGCGGTCATCGACATCGTCTACTCCCGCGGCTCCGCGATGGGCAGCCTCGTTCCACGCGACGCGGAGGGCAACTCCGAGTACGCCATGGCCGCGCTGCGTCCGAACATGATCGGCGTGAGCGGCGATGAGGTGGACGCCTACGTCGCCTCCATTGCGGAAGAAACCGGCGAGTTCCTAGAAATCGTCAACTACAACATCCGCGGTCAGCAGTACTCCGTGGCCGGCACCAAGGCCGGCCTGCGCGAGCTGGTCCGCCGCGCCAACGCTGTCAAGGAACGCGCAGCCGTGATGGTTCCGGGCATCGACGTCCCGTTCCACTCCCGCGTGCTGCGCGATGGCGTGGCCGCGTTTGCAGAGAAGCTCGACGAGCTCCTCCCGGCTGAGCTCGACCTCGACGCGCTGGTCGGCCGCTACGTGCCGAACCTCGTGGCAGTGCCGTTCGAGCTGACCCAAGAATTCGTCGACACCGTGGCCCCGATGGCTCCTTCTGGCAAGCTCGACGGCCTCGACGCCTCCTCGCTTGAGCCGCAGGCACTCGCCCGCCTGCTCCTCATCGAGCTGCTGTCCTGGCAGTTCGCCTCCCCGGTGCGCTGGATTGAGACCCAGGAACTGCTCTTCGACGAGGTCGATCAATTAATCGAGGTCGGCCTTGCCGCCTCCCCAACCCTGACCAACTTGGCCAAGCGTTCCCTGGCCGTGGCAGGCCGCGACCTGCCCGTATTCAACGTCGAGCGCGACCAAGACCAGGTCATGCTCCAGGACGTCCAGGCAGCACCAGAGCCCGAGACCGCCCCCGAGACAGAGGAACCGGCTGTCGAGGCCGCGTCGGTCCCAGCTGCTCCAGCCACCCCAGCCGCTGAATCCGCGCCAGCCCCGGCCGAGTCCGCTCCCGCAGTTCCTGCCCCGGCTGCGCCTTCCGCAGGTGCCGCCCCCGAGCTCACCTTCCGCGCGGCCGAGGCCATCATGGTGCTCTTCGCGTTCCAGAACAAGATCCGCATCGACCAGATCAATGACTCCGAAAGCATCGAGGAGCTCACCAACGGCGTTTCCTCCCGCCGCAACCAGCTCCTGATGGACATGTCCGCTGAGATCGGCGTGCCTGCAATCGACGGCGCCGCAGACGCCGACGTCGCCTCGCTGCGCGAAAAGGTCAACGCCGCCGCCCCTGGCTACGCGCCTTTCGGCAGCGTCCTTGGTGAGGCCGTCACCGCACGCTTGCGCCAGCTGCTCGGCGCTGCGGGCCTCAAGCCCACCGCGGTGGCCGAGTACGTCACCGGCACCTGGGGCTTGCCCGAGTCGTGGGTCGCCCACGTCGAGGCCGAAATCCTGCTCGGCTCCCGCGACGAGGATTCCGTCCGCGGCGGCAGCCTAAACACGGTTCCGTCCAGCGCCACCAGCAAGTCCGCGGCGCACGAGCTTATCGACGCCGCCGTCCAAGGCGTCGCCAATGCGCACGGCGCCAGTGTCTCCAAGGGCGCTGCCGCAGGTGGAGCCTCCGGCGGGGTCGTGGATTCCGCTGCCCTCGAGGCCTACGCCGAGACCGTGACCGGTGAGAACGGCGTGCTCGCCACCGCGGCCCGCCAGGTCCTCACCCAGCTCGGCCACGTCGCCGAGCCTGCCGAGGCCACCGCCCCAGACACCGAGGTCATCGAGACCGTCGAAGCCGAGCTCGGTTCCGGCTGGCTCAAGTCCGTCACCCCTTCTTTCGACGCGGCACACGCCGTGCTTTTCGACGACGCCTGGGCCACCGCCCGCGAGCGCCTCGCCCGCGTAGCACTTGGCGAGATCGCGGCCGACGACGAGCGCGCGCAGCCTGCCGCCTTCCAGGGCGCCGGCGCCACCGTGGCTGAACAGGCCCGTTGGTGGGCACGCTCGGGCAACACCGCCGTCGACTTTGCTCACTTCGAGCAGATAGCCGCAGCCGCCGAGTCCACCGCACACGGCGCTTACGCCGGTGACGTCGCCCTCGTCACCGGTGCCGCTCCTGGTTCCATCGCCACCGCACTTGTCGAGCGCCTCCTCGCAGACGGTGCAACCGTCATCATGACGGCATCGCGAGTGACCCAGTCCCGTAAGGAATTCGCCCGCCGCCTCTACGCCGAGCACGGCCGTCAGGGATCTGCCCTGTGGTTGGTTCCGGCCAACCTCACCAGCTTCCGCGACGTGGACTCCCTGGTGGAGTGGATCGGCTCCGAGCAGCGCGAATCCGTGGGCAACGAGGTGAAGATTCTCAAGCCAGCGCTCACCCCAACCTTGGCATTCCCATTCGCGGCACCGTCTGTTTCCGGCTCGCTCGCAGACGCCGGCTCCTCCACGGAGACCCAGGCTCGCCTGCTGCTGTGGTCGGTCGAGCGCCTCATCGGCGGCCTCTCTGACCTCGCGGTTAAGGCCCCGAGTCCCACCCGGTGCCACGTGGTCCTGCCGGGCTCGCCCAACCGCGGCACCTTCGGCGGCGACGGTGCTTATGGCGAAGTCAAGGCCGCGCTCGACGCCATCCTGGCCAAGTGGAACGTCGAAGCTGGTTGGCCTGCCGGCGTCACCCTTGCGCAAGCCAAGATCGGCTGGGTCGCAGGCACTCACCTCATGGGCGGCAACGATGTCCTCGTTCCAGCCGCACAGAAGGCCGGCATCCACGTCTGGTCGCCCGAGGAAATCTCCTCTGAGCTGCTAGACCTAGCTTCCGCCGAGTCCCGCGCCCGCGCCACCGAACGCCCGATCGAGGCAGACCTCACCGGCGGTCTCGAAGGCTTCTCGCTGACCTCCCTAGAGGTCGAGAAGCCTGCTGCGCAGTCCGCTGCCGAGGCTGCCTCCAAGGACACCACCGCCCGCATCAAGGCACTGCCTTCTCCGGCGCGCCCGGTGCAGCCGCAGCTGGCTGAGGAACTTGGCGACATCACCACCGACCTCGACGACATGGTGGTCATCGCCGGTATCGGCGAGGTGAGCTCCTGGGGTTCCGGCCGCACCCGCTTCGAGGCCGAGTATGGTCTGCAGCGCGACGGCTCCGCCGAGTTGACCGCCGCCGGTGTCATCGAGCTCGCGTGGATGACCGGCCTCATCGCATGGCACGAGGAGCCCACGCCGGGCTGGTTCATCGGCGAGACTGACGAACAGATTGCGGAAGAGGACATCTACGAGCGTTTCCACGACGAGGTCGTGGCCCGCGCCGGCATCCGCGAGCTCACCGATAAATACCACCTGGTTGACCGCGGCTCCATCGACCTGACCACAGTGTTCTTGGACCGCGACATCACCTTCACCGTCGATTCCGAGGCCACCGCCCGCGACATCGCCGAGGCCGACCCAGAGTTCACCAGCATCCGCGAGGCTGACGGCGAATGGGAGGTCACCCGCCGCAAGGGCGCCACCGCAAAGGTACCGCGCAAGGCCACGCTCACCCGCACCGTGGCCGCGCAGATGCCAGACAACTTCGACGCCGCCCGCTGGGGCATCCCGGACCACATGCTCGACGCACTCGACCGCATGGCGGTCTGGAACTTGGTCACGGCCGTCGACGCCTTCATCCAGGCCGGCTTCTCCCCTGCTGAGCTGCTGCAGTCCATCCACCCAGGCCAGGTTGCCACCACGCAGGGCACCGGCATCGGCGGCATGGAGTCCCTGCACAAGGTCTTCGTCTCCCGCTTCCTCGGCGAGGAGCGCCCATCCGACATCCTGCAGGAAGCACTGCCGAACATCATCGCGGCTCACACCATGCAGTCCTTGGTCGGCGGATACGGCTCGATGATCCACCCCATCGGCGCCTGTGCCACAGCCGCGGTGTCCATCGAGGAGGGCGTCGACAAGATTGCACTGGGCAAGGCCGACGTCGTGGTCGCCGGTGGCATCGACGACGTTCAGGTCGAGTCGCTGCAGGGCTTTGGCGACATGAACGCCACCGCGCAGACTGCAGCGATGACTGCGAAGGGCATCGACGAGCGCTTCATCTCCCGCGCCAACGACCGCCGCCGCGGCGGCTTCCTCGAGGGCGAGGGTGGCGGCACCGTCCTGCTTGTGCGCGGTAGTCTCGCGCAAGAGCTGGGCCTTCCGGTACTCGCCGTGGTCGCCCACGCCGCTTCCTACGGCGACGGCGCCCACACCTCCATTCCGGCTCCGGGCCTCGGCGCCCTGGGCGCCGGTCGTGGTCGCGAGAACTCTCGTCTCGCACGCTCGCTGCGCGGGCTGGGGCTGACGCCAAACGACGTCTCGGTCCTGTCTAAGCACGACACCTCCACCAACGCCAACGACCCGAACGAGTCTGAGCTGCACTCCCTGCTGTGGCCGGCGATCGGGCGCGACGCGGAGCAGCCGATGTTCGTCATCTCGCAAAAGACGCTCACCGGCCACTCAAAGGCCGGCGCCGCGCTCTTCCAGACCGGCGGTATCATCGACGTCTTCCGCACCGGCCGCATCCCGGCCAACGTCTCGCTGGACTGTGTCGATCCCCTCATCGCACCGAAGGCGAAGAACCTCGTGTGGCTGCGTTCGCCGCTCGACCTAGGGGCCGCTGGCCGTCCGGTCAAGGCCGCGGCGCTCACCTCGCTCGGCTTCGGCCACGTCGGCGCGCTCATCGTGTACGCCCACCCGGGCGTGTTTGAGGAGGCCGTCGCCAAGCAGCGCGGCACTGACGCTGCAGCTGCTTGGCGCGAGCGTGCCGAGCAGCGCCTCGCCGCGGGTCATGCCCGCTTCGAGGCCGGCATGCTGGGCCGCGCGCCGCTCTTTGAGATCATCGACGGCCGCCGCCTGCCGCACGCCGACGCCAAGGTGATGATTGACGGCTACGGCCTCGTCGACGCCGACAAGGCCGCGGAAATCTCCATGCTCCTCGACGCCGATGCGCGCCTGGGCAGCAACGGTGAATTCCCGGGTGCGTAACCTCTAGCAATTAGGGCCAGTTCAAGTAAGAACTGGCCCTTTCCTTTCGGACTAACCTCGTTTGGCTCTATGTCGCGACGATATTTGCTCACCAACGCTTTTCAATTAAATGTTCCATCACACGCTTTCAAACATCCGCCGAAAAATATTGACAAGCATGATTACGGAATCAGCGATTATGCCAGCTTCACGGCGCGATGAGTTCGGTGCGTGTTTTATTGAATGAGCTAACGAAACTGCATTACGAACAAAACTACGCAGTTCACTATTCGCTGGTCCTGGAAGTTCTACGTCAACAACACGTTCCAGCTGATTTTTTGAGTTTCCCGGGCCTGTCCCCCGGACAGTGGACACGTCGGGGGTTAGCTATGCTGCTTTG